>JBDSLX010000338.1:0-10964 GCA_039916145.1 Verrucomicrobiota bacterium
ACTCGTCCTGCGGGGAGGTCGTCGCCTTGCCGACTTGCTGAACACGTTGTTTGCCCCAAGCCCTGTGGTGCTGACACCTCGTCCGGTGATCAATGGAAGATTCGCTTTCACCTGGACCGGACTTTCCAACACGACCTATCGAGTGCAATGGAAACAGCAACTCACGGATTCGACGTGGAACGTCTTGACGAATATCACGGCGTCGAGCAACTCGGTTTTATTCAGTGACGCGGTCTCGCAGACGCAACGGTTTTATCAAGTAGTGCAATAATGTCGGGACGGACGAAGCGATTTTTCTTCGGTCGGGACATGTTCCTTGATCCAACTTGTGCTCAATTCGCATTGGGTGGCTACTCTTTTTGCCGCCGATAGCCCGGCGGTGCGATCAGCATTATTTCAACAGGCGCTCAACACGAACGGCGTCTTGAACCAGCGGATTCTTTATTCATCCAACTCTATTCCGAATCCAACAACCAGCACAACATTCATCAGGACACAAACATCAACGCGGATGTGCTGACGAATACTTTCCAGTGGTTCAAAGCGCGCGGTGTGTTGCCGTGAACAGCGCACCGCCACATCCGGCAATCGCCCGACGATCATTACGAAGTCTCTTTGGATTTGGGGACATTGATTCCCAAAGCGTCGGCGAGGTCGATGGCGTGTTCCTGTTCCTGCGCGATGATTCCGCGCAACGTTTCGCTCAGCGCGAATTCACCCATCGCTTCGGCCTGACGAATGCGGGTTCGATAGTGGCCGATGGTTTCCTGTTCGTTGGCCAAATCGAAACGCAGCAAATCCGCCGGTTTGTCGGAGAGTTTTACCGGTTTAGGAACCGTCGTAGGTGTGCCGCCGAGATAATCGATTTGCTTGGCAATTTTCAGCGCGTGAGAAAGTTCTTCGCTGGCGTGTTGTTCCAGTTCACGGGCGATGTCAGTGTAAGCCGCACCTTTGAGCGATTGGCTGTAAACGGTGTAAGCGATGATGGCTTGATATTCGCGCGCGAGATCTTCATTCAGCAGTTCAATCAATTTTTCGCGGGAGATATTGAAAGAATTTCCCTTTGATGTTTGTCCATTTTTTGCATTTGGCATAACGACCGGATAAGACGAATGCCGCCCTCTGTCAATCAGGGGAAAGACGACTGGGAAATTTCGTTATTTCGGTAACAAAGCAACGAGGATGATTTCAGTTGCATCCCAATCCCGTTGGCAAAGCATTTTTCCGGGTCAAAAGCACGGGGGCGAAAGGTGATCACGATGATTGAGCCGCATTTGGTTCAGCGAGATTTCGTGACAACCATCCCGCTCATTCCTAATACTGGCGCGCATGAAGATTTTGATTCGTTACCTTGGAGCACTTTTCCTCTGTGCAACGTTTTCCATGAAAGCGGCTGAGGCATGGCCCGCTGATCTGGTCATCATCAACGCTGACATCCGCACGATGGACAAGGCACAACCGAAAGCCGAAGCCGTCGCAGTTTGCGGAAACAAAATCGTCGCGGTGGGAACCACAGAGGTGATTCGCACACTTGTCGGAAAGAAAACGCGGGTCATTGACGGAAAGGGGAAACTCGTCCTGCCGGGTTTCAATGACGCGCATGTTCACTTTTTGATGGGCGGATTTTCTCTCTCCAATGTCGATCTGCGCGATGCAAAATCGCCGGAGGAATTCGCCAGGCGCATTGCTGACTTCGCCGAAAAAATTCCCAAAGGCCAATGGATCGTCGAAGGAAACTGGGACCATGAAAAATGGCCGGGCACTCCGTTGCCGACGAAGGAGATGATTGATTCTGTCACGCCCGACCATCCTGTTTTTGTCAGTCGCACCGATGGACACATGGCGTTGGCGAACAGCCTCGCGATGAAGTTGGCCAAGGTTCCGGGCGATATAAAAGATCCGCCGGGCGGAACGGCGGTGCGCGATGCCAAGACTGGAGCGCTGACCGGAATCTTCAAAGACGCCGCTCTGGATTTTATTTCAAAAGCGATTCCTGATAAATCTTTTGATGAAAATCTCGTCGCCGCACGCGCTGCGACGGCCCACGCCGCATCGCTCGGTGTGACGAGTGTGCAGGACATGTCCGCTGGAAATGATGTCGGGCTTTATCAATTTATGATGGAGCGCGGCGAATTGAAAAACCGGATCTACGCGGTGCGCTCCATTATGTCGTGGGACGTATTGGCGAAAACTGGCGTGCGCGCCAATTTTGGCAGCGACCTGATTCGCATCGGCGGACTGAAAGGTTTTGCGGATGGAAGCCTTGGTTCAACGACGGCGCTTTTTTTTGAGCCCTACAGCGACGCGCCGAGTACGCGGGGTTTGCTCGGCGACCAAATGGTTCCCGAAGGCATCATGCTCAAGCGCGTTCTCGGTTCCGACAAGGCGGGCTTGCAGGTGATGATTCACGCCATCGGCGAAGAAGCGAACATGCGCATCCTTGATATTTTTAAAGAAACCGCGACACAAAATGGCGAACGGGATCGGCGTTTTCGCATCGAACACGCGCAGCATCTTCGCACCAATGAAATTGCGCGCATGGCCAGCCAAAAGGTCATCGCTTCCATGCAACCCTTCCATGCTATCGATGACGGGCGCTGGTGTGACAAACGGATTGGCACGCAGCGATCCAAAGGCACTTACGCATTTCGCTCGCTCCTCGATGCCGGGGCGCCGCTCGCGTTCGGAACTGATTGGACCGTTGCGCCATTGAATCCGATGACTTCAATTTATGCCGCCGTCACGCGCCGAACATTGGACGACAAACATCCAGACGGATGGGTTCCCGAACAAAAAATTTCTGTCGAAGAAGCCGTTCGCGCCTACACCGTCGGCTCCGCTTACGCGGAATTTGCAGAAAAAGTGAAAGGGACTGTTTCTTCAGGCAAGTTGGCGGACATGGTAATTTTGGACAGGAATATTTTCGAGATTGATCCCGTGCAAATCCAAAACGCAAAGGTGGTGTTAACGATTATGGACGGGCGCGTTATTTATGAAAAATAATCCGGCAGCATTGCAGAAATCCACCATGGAAAAAAAGAAAGGCATCGCCATCGTCATCGTTTCGATTGGGGCGCTGATCGGCTTGACTCTGTTTTTTCTCAAAGCCACCGATCATAAAAAGGAACTGAGATCTGCGCTCGAGTCGCGCGACAATTCTCGTCTTGAGCAGTTATTGAAGGCTCATCCCGGGCTGGTCGAGGCCGAATTGCCGAACCGCGGTCCCAAGGACACTTGGAATCCGTTGCACATGGCTGCTTGTTACGGAGATAACGCTTCCATTGAAATTCTTTTGAAACACAAAGCGAAAGTGAATGCGAAGGATGCCAATGGTCTGACTCCCCTGCATTACACCGTCGCACTCAGCCGCTATAACAGCGCGCAACTCCTCATCAACAAGGGTGCGGACATGAACGCTAAAGGCAGAGATGGACGGTCTCCGCTTGAACTCGCAAAGACCACGCGGGATAAACGGATGATCGAACTGTTTCGCGTGCGTGGAGCGAAGGAGTAGTCCCTGGTCGGCGAAGGTTAAGCCACGCAATTTTGGGCTGAATAAATAATTCTTTGAGACTCTCGGAAAGAGTCCTCAGCCCAGGCACGCCTGCTCGTTATGCGCGGGAACGATGAACGAAATCAGCGGCATCGGACTATTGGACAGAACATCAAGAATTGTCGCACGCGAAATTTGCCGTAGCGATCTGGGAGCGCGATCTCCTTTTTCGGAATCAAGCAAGCGAACCTACACCAGAATTGCTTTCACCACATTTCCCGAAACGTCGGTAAGGCGAAAGTCACGGCCAGCATGGCGGAAGGTGAGTTTCTCATGATCGAATCCAAGCAGGTGAAGAATGGTGGCGTGGAAATCGTGGACATGCACAGGATTTTCAATCACTTGATTCGCAATTTCGTCCGTTTTGCCGTAAACAATTCCGCCTTTCACTCCCCCTCCAGCGAGCCAGGATGAAAAGGCAGCGGGATGATGACTGCGTCCTTTGTTTCCGTCAGCTTGCGGCGTGCGGCCAAATTCCGTCGTCCAGACGACGAGTGTATCGTCCAACAGACCGCGCGATTTCAAATCTTTCAGCAAACCGGCGATGGGCTGGTCCACATTTTTCGCGAGCGGCCCGTGCGATTTCATGTCGGCATGCGCGTCCCAGTTATCATGAGAGCCAACGTCGATTAATTCGATAAAACGCACCCCGCGTTCTGCCATGCGCCGTGCCACCAGACATTGCCAGGCAAAACCATTCGTGCTGCCGCGTTCCAATCCATAAAGATTTAGCGTGGCGTCGGTTTCTTTGGAGAGATCAAGCACGGCGGGCATCATTCGCTGCATGCCGAATGCGGTTTCAAACGATTTAATTCTCGCGGCCAGAGTCGTATCTGCTCCGCGTTCTTGTTGGTGCTTGCGATTGAACCGGTCTAACAAATCAAGTTCCTGTTCCTGAATTATCGCCGAAGGCGAACGACGGTTCAAATCGGCAATCGGTTCCGCGCCGGAAAAAACGCGCGTCCCTTGATGACACGCGGGAAGAAAATCCGCGCTCCAAACCTGGCTTCCGGCATACGGCAAATCCGGCGCGAGTACGACGAACGACGGCAAGTTTTGGTTTTCTGTTCCCAATCCATAACTCACCCACGAGCCAATGCTCGGGCGCGCCACGCTGACCGAGCCGGTGTGAATTCCAAGTGTGGCTTGAAAATGATCGATGTGGTCGCCGTGCATGGAACGAATCAGGCAAATGTCATCCATGCATTCGCGAATATGCGGAAATAAATCGCTGACCTCCGTGCCGCATTTTCCGCCCGGTTTGAAATCCCAAAGCGGCGCCAAATATTTTGGTGACTTGTCTTTTTTTAAAATTGGCTTGCCCGCTTTGACAGTGAGTTGCGGCTTGGGATCAAACGAATCCATCTGCGAAACGCCGCCGGTCATGTAGAGAAAAATCACGCGCTTGGCGCGTCCGCCAAAGTGCGGCGCTCTCGGCGCGAGCGGATTCATTTCGTCCTCCCTGGATTCCGCCGCAATGAGCTGAGAAAGAATGCCCGGCAACAGAATGGATCCGCTCACCAGAGAACGAATCATCTGGCGCCTCGTGCATCCGCAATTGGAATGACTCATATTAATCGACAAATAAAAATTCGTTGCTGCTAAACAACACGCGACAGTAACTCGCCAACGCAGCGCGCGGCTGTTGTTCGGCAGGAAGTTTTGTTTCCTTCAAATTTCGATGGCATTGCTGTAAATAACTTCTCCCTGTTTTAATTTCTTTAGCCGCAGCCGGACGCCCGAACGCGAGGCGGTATGCATAATCAATGCGTTTGGACACTTCCACATCCGCCAGCGCAATTCGAATCGCAAATTTGTCCGCCTGCTCGTGGGCAAAAGGGTCGTTCATCATGAACAAAGCTTGAATCGGCGTGGTGCTGGTTGCGCGCGAACCGGTCGTTGCATTCGAATCCGCGCCATCGAAAACCTCGAGGAACGGCTGTTTCTTGATTCGTTGCTGCATCAAATAAATACTGCGTCGGTTTGTTTCGTAAACCGCCACAAACGGTTTGTGCTGGGAAAAACGCCAATCATTTTGCGACGGAAAGGGATGCTCGCCGCCCATTGTCGAATCAAGTGTGCCGCTGATCGCCAGCATCGCATCACGAATTTCTTCCGCATCCAAACGCCGCCGATTAAATCTCCAAAACAAATCGTTGTTGGCATCGGCAAATAAGTTTTTCGGGTCTTCCGCGCCGCTGAGTTGATAGGTTCGCGAAAGCATCATCCGCTTGTGCATTTTCTTGATGGACCAACCGTCTTGCTGAAATCGCGCGGCCAAATAATCAAGCAGTTCAGGATGCGTCGCCGCTTTGCCGCGCGCCCCAAAGTCGTTCACCGTTTCCACAATGCCTCGACCAAAATGATGCTGCCAGATTCGATTCACCATCACGCGCGCCGTCAGTGGATTTTTGCTGTCGGTCAACCAATCAGCCAATTCAGCGCGACCACTCCCCTGCTCTGTCGCCGGCATTTTTTGGCCGCCGAGAATTTGTAAAAATCCGCGCGGCACAATTTCACCGAGGTGTTGCGGGTTGCCCTTCATTTGGATTTTTGCGTCCGCCGGTTTGTTTTCACCGACACCGTAAGCCTTTTCAACTTTCGGAGGAGTGGCTTCTAATTTTTTCTGGCGCGTTCTGGCATCTTCCAGCGCCGCTTTGATTTTCAACAATTTTTCTTCGGCCTCCTGGTCGCCTTCCTCTTTCGCTTCAGCCTGGGTTCCAGTTTTTTCGTCGTCTTTATCCGGCTTTTCCAGCGCGCGTTTCTCTTCCTGCAATTTATCAATTTTATCATCCAGCGAGGCCAATTCCGTTTGGTAATTCAAAACTGCTTCGATGTTCGTGCCGCTCGCCAACGGAACAAAATCTTTTGGGTGGCGATAAACCTCCGTGCCCGGGAAGGCGTAACGTGTGCTGCTGAAAATTCCGTAGAGCGCGTAATAATCTTTCATCGGAATGGGATCAAATTTGTGATCGTGACAACGCGCGCAACTGACGCTTAATCCCAGAATTCCTTTTCCCACGTTGTCAATCGTGTCCTCAATCGTGAGATGAAACTCGTTATTGCGGGAACCGAACCGACGCGAAATAGCGAGATAACCGGTCGCGATGATGCGCTCAAAAGTTTGCTCGTCCGTTTTGCCCGGCATCAAGTCGCCCGCAATTTGTTCGCGCACAAATTGGTCGTAAGATTTGTCCTGGTTGAAAGACTCAATGACGTAATTCCGATATTTGTAGGCAACGGGTATCGGAAAATCGGAATTACAACCCGACGTGTCGGCGTAGCGGGCGACATCAAGCCAATGTCGCCCCCATCGCTCTCCATAATGTGGCGATGCCAAAAGCCGATCCACAAGTTTTTCGAATGCGTTCGTGGATTTGTCTGCAAAAAACGTATCAACTTCGTCGGGGGTTGGCGGCAAGCCGATGAGATCAAACGTCGCTCGGCGAATTAAAGTTCGTTTATCCGCAGTCGCAACCGGCCCAATGTTTTTCTCCTCCAACTTTGCCAAAATAAAATTGTCGATGGGAGATTTTGCCCAGCGTTTATTTTTCACCACTGGAACAGAAACGGTTTTAACGGGCTGAAAGGCCCAATGCGTTCTGCTCGAATTTGCCATGAGAGATTTGGAATCCGCATCCGCATCCGTTCGCGGATCAGGCGCGCCCATCGCAATCCATGCCTCGAAATTTTTGATTTGTTGAGCCGAGAGTTGTTTTTTTGGCGGCATTTGCAAATCAGGATCGACATAGCGAACCGCCTTGATGAGCAAACTTTTTTCCGGCCGTCCGGGGACAATTGCGGGACCAGTTTCGCCTCCCTTCAAAACGCCGTCCCGGAAATCGAGACGCAAACCGCCTTTGAGTTTTTCACTTTCGGCGCTGTGACATTTGTAACAGCGCTCAACGAGAACCGGTCGGATATTTTTCTCGAAGAACTCCGTTTCTGGTGTGGAAATATTTTTCGACTCCGCCGACGATGTCAAAATAGAACTGAGAAAGAAAAAAATTCTAAAGATTGAATTGGCGAGTCTGGAAAACTGCATTGCGGTGTTTAGACAAGTAAACCCGCTTTCTGGTTACGAAACAAACGATTTGTGGGCGCAACGCCGCGTTCAACAAACCGCCGCGATCGCCTTGGATTTCGTCGCGCCATTGTTTTTCGGCACGCCAGCGTTCCGTTTGGAAACTTTTTTCAAAGTCATTTTTCCACTTATCTTACAAGTGATAGCAGTGCCGCCCTCCTTGGCCGGTTCAATATTGAGGGTTGCGCCGATCATGCGCGCGCGGTGCTGCATGACGCGCAGCCCCATGCCCTTGGAGCTGATGGCCTTCTGGTTAAAACCGACTCCGTTGTCTTTGATGCGGAGAGTCAAAACTCCACCCTGCTGCGCGAGGCTAATTGATATTTTTTTACTTTTGCCGTGTTTGATCGCGTTGGTCGTCGCTTCCTGAGCAATGCGATAAAGATGCACCGCAACGGCGTTGTCTTTGATCGTCACATCCGGGTCACATTCCGCCCGGCAGGCAACTGAAAAATATTTTTTGATATTTTCGGCGAGCTGTTCCAGAGCGGCCTGGATGTCATTGGTGTCCAAAACAGTCGGGCAAAGCCCGCGGGCGACTTCGCGGGCCTGGAGCAACGCTTGTTTAATCAGGTTCACAATCAAGGCCGCATCTTTTTCCTCAGCCACTTTTTTGGACGCTAGTTTTTGTTGCAATACCTTGGTCAGAAAACTGATTCCGGTGAGCGACTGCCCCAGTCCGTCGTGCAAATCCTGTCCGAGGCGGCGTTGTTCTTTTTCGCTAATTTCCTGAATCTCTTTTTCCAGATTCCGTCGCTCGGTGATGTCCCGCAAAATATTCAGGTTCAGGTTCGGCGCAAATTGGCAGGCGGAAAATTCCGCGAAACGCCGCTCGCCCGTGCGCAATGTGAACGATATTTCACCAAAAGATTGATCCTGCAAATCGTTGGGCCGGCTTCCCGCTTCGGTGGAAAGCAAGTCAGACATTTTCATTTCCAATAACTGCTCGCGAAAATAACCAAGAAGTTTATAGGCAGCGCCGTTGACCTCAATAATTTTCCCTTCGTCATCGGAAATCAAAATGGCATCCATGCTGCGTTCAAAGAGCAGACGAAAGCGTTCGTGACTTTTCTTTAGGGCAGTGAGCGTCGCGTAATGTTGCATGGAATAACGGATCGAACGCTCCAGGGTTGAGGGGTCAAGATGATCTTTCACTAAAAAATCCGAAGCCCCCATTCGTGTTGCCTCCAGATCAACTTTTGGATCATCGGCACCAGTAAGAATTATGATCGGAGCACAATCCTCGACTTCGACGGCCTCGCGTAACAAGTCCAAGCCGCTTGCTCCTCCCAGACGGTAATCCACCAAATAAACATCATGTTCGTGGCGTTTGATCCCCTTAAGCCCCGCTTCATAGTCAGCTGCCCATTCGACTTGAAATTGCTTGCGGGAAATTTTTGAAAGCAATCGACGAAGAAGAATAAATGCATTTTCATCGTCATCCACCAGCAAAACTCGAACGTTAATTGGGTCCATATATTTTTTGGTTTAAAGCGCGATCATTTTACCCACGTTCATTCTGTCTTCAACCCTAACTCTTCTGTCAAAACCCCGACTTCCCTGTCGGTAATTCTCTTAAACAAAAAAAATTAAACGAATTCACCGACCCAGAAAGCCTGGCTTGATTTCCAGGTTGTCTCAAACACATTGACCCGCCGCAAACCCAGACGCCCAGGCCCATTGAAAATTGTATCCTCCCAACCAGCCGGTGACATCAACCACTTCGCCGACAAAAAATAGCCGGGGAATGCGTCGCGCCTCCATCGTCCTGGATGAGAGTTCGTTCGTATCAATACCGCCCAAAGTCACTTCGGCTTTCGCATAACCTTCGTCGCCTGCCGGACGGATTTCCCACGAATGTAAACGTGCCGCAACCGAAGCCAATTCGCGCATCGTGTAACGATTCATTGGCCGCGACGGCGCGTTTTGTTCGCACCACGACTGGACAAATCGTTGCGGCAACCATTGGCTCAGAACCGTGGTCAGTTCTTTTTTTCCAGAACGATGCGATTCCAATAATTGTGACGCGGACCTTTCTGGAAAAAGATTCAGGCAAATCGAGTCGTTCGCTTTGCGGTAATTTGAAATCTGCAAAATCGCCGGACCACTGACGCCGCGATGCGTAAATAAAATATTCTCACGAAATTGTGTTCCAGAAACTGTCGCAATAACGTCCAATGAAATCCCACTTAATACGGAATACGAACGCCGCTCTGTTTCAGCAAAGGTCAGTGGAACAAGTCCTGGAATGCGCGGAAGAATTTTTAATCCAAATTTTTCCGCAAGCCGATAGCCGAAATCAGTGGCGCCAAGTATTGGAAGAGAAAGTCCACCCGTCGCAATCACAAGCGAATCGGCGGAGAAAATTCCGAGATTGGTTTCCACTTCAAAGCGAGCGTTCTTGCGCACGTCGGCAACGTGGCAATTCAAACGTATTTCAACTTTCGACGCCGCACATTCTGCTTCAAGCATCTCGACAATTTGTTTGGAACTGAAATCGCAAAAGAGTTGGCCGAGCTTTTTTTCGTGATATGCGATGTCGTGTTTCTCCACCAGCGCGATGAAATCCGACGGCGCAAATCGCGCCAGCGCCGATTTGCAAAAATGCGGACTGCCACTCGTCACAAAATTCGCCGCGTTGGTGCCGAGGTTGGTAAAGTTGCAACGTCCGCCGCCCGAGATAAGAATTTTTTTTCCTAGTCGCTCGGCATGTTCGATGACGCCAACGCGCCGACCTCGCTTCCCCGCTTCGATGGCGCACATCAACCCCGCCGCGCCGCCGCCGATAATGATGACGTCGTAATCCATTTTTCGGAAACCAAGATGCGGAGCGCGAAAAATAAGTCGAGCAATCACAATCGGGAGACGTTCCACCGCGTCCCAAATATTTTTCCCCGAAGATATTAGGGATGACATTGAATTCGTCCCTACTCATATTTCTTTTCTCTCAATTCACGGAGACGCGTTTATATTCTACGCGCATGGCAGAAATCGGCAAACGCAACACGCTCTCCATCGTTCGAGAATCGGCGCCCGGTCTTTACCTTAACGGCGGCGAACTCGGTGAAATTTTGCTGCCTGGGAAATACATCCCGCGCGACCTCAAGCAGGGCGACAAACTCGATATCTTCGTTTATCTCGATTCCGAAGATCGCCTTGTTGCCACCACCGAAACACCGCTAGCCACGGTCGGCGAATTTGCGTATCTGGAAGTCGTCAGCATCAATCCGCGCGTCGGCGCGTTTCTCGATTGGGGACTCGAAAAAGATTTGCTCCTCCCGTTTCGCGAACAGGACAATCCCGTTCGCCTTCGCCAAAAAGTCATCG
>JBDSLX010000339.1:0-7752 GCA_039916145.1 Verrucomicrobiota bacterium
AATTGCGTCGAGAATTTCGTAGGGCGGCAAGGAATCCTGGTCACGCTGATCGGGACGCAATTCAGCGGACGGCGGCTTGGTGATCGTTGAATTTGGAATAATTTCTCGCTCGCGATTGATCCATTTGGCCAATTGATAAACCATCGTTTTCGGAACGTCGCTGATCACGGCAAGTCCACCGCACATGTCGCCATAGAGCGTGCAATAACCGACGCCTAATTCGCTTTTATTTCCGGTGGTGAGCAGGAGCGAGCCGAACTTATTCGACATCGCCATGAGCAAAACGCCGCGTAATCGCGCCTGGATATTTTCTTCGGTGGTATCCTCAGCGCGACCGCCGAAAACTTTTTTTAATTCATGTTTTGCTCCGGCAAAAACGGTTTGAATTGGAATTACGTCGTATTGAATTCCCAGCCGTTCGGCTAAAATCCGTGCGTCGTCTAAACTGTGTTGGGAAGAAAATTCAGAGGGCAACGAAACGCCGCGCACATTTTCTTTTCCCAAAGCTTCAGCGGCAAGAGCTGCGACAACTGCCGAATCAATTCCACCGCTCAAACCAAGCACCGCCGATTTGAATCCGCACTTTTGCAAATAATCGCGCAAGCCCAGCACGAGAGCTTTGTGAATTTTTTCTACATCAGAACTGGAATGAAACTCAAGGGCTTTGGCCGACTGCGTTTCGACCACGAGAAAATCTTCGGCGAATAATTTTGCCTGCGCGATGAGTCGTCCCGAGGAATTGAAAACCATGCTGTTGCCGTCGAAAACCAGTTCGTCGTTTCCACCGATCAAATTGCAAAAAACAATTGGAGTCTTCGCTTTGCGAGCGAGGCTAGACAACATTTCGTAGCGAACTTTTTCTTTGCCGAGCGACCACGGCGACGCTGAAACATTGAAAAGAATTTTCGCGCCGGCAGTAATTAATTCCATCGGCGGATTGTTTTGATAACGGCGTTCCGGCCAAAAATCTTCGTCGTTCCAAATGTCTTCACAGACGGTCAGCCCAATTTTTACATTGGAAAAATCGACCGGTGAATTTTGCAAGGCGGGTTCGAAATAGCGGTCTTCGTCGAACACATCGTAGGTCGGCAAAAGCGTTTTGGTTCGCGTCGTGATGATTTTTCCATTTTGGAGAAGAGCGACTTCGTTAGTCAGCGCCCGGCCGGGACGCAATTTATTTTCGCCCACGTAGCCGACGAGCAAGGCTGTTTCGCCAGTCGCGGCAGCCAGTCGATTCAACATCGCAAAATTTTGCGTGACGAATTCCTTCTTCAACAAAAGGTCACGCGGCGGATAACCAGTCGTCGTTAGTTCCGGCAGAACGACGATTTCGGCGCTGGCGTCAACGCCACGCTCATAAGCGACGAGAATTTTAGCTTCGTTTCCAGCGAGATCGCCGACGGTCGTGTTGATTTGGGCAAGGGCAACTTTCATCGGCGAAAAAATGTTTGGCGCAAGCTGCCCTCTTCCGTTCGCACCAAAGTTCCCGGTGCAATTTTTTTGCGTTGAAACCAATCGCGGCTGGTTTCCAAAACATATTGGACATTTTCCGAAACAGAGATGACGGAGTTCGTATTGTTGGGTTCGAGGTCTCGAATTTCCAGGATCACGCCTTGGGGATCGATGTAAGCCGCGGAAAGTGGCCGCGGACAATTCTTCATCCAAAACCCGACGCGACGGGGAGAACCATAAACGAAAATCATTCCCTCGTTTTCGGCGATGTTGGTGCGGAACATCATCCCGGTTTCCATTTCGATAGCGGTCAACGCCATTTCCGCCACCATTTCTTCCGCGCCAATCCAAAGTTTTACCGTCGGAAGGCGGGGTTGGGCGGCGGTCGGACTTAACGGCTCGGTTTTGATTTCTGGCGTCGTTGAGACGTGTTTATCCTTTTCGCATCCGACCAATAAGGCTCCTGCGAGCGCGATAATCCAAAGGTGACGAAAATTCACTGGCACAGAGTGCAACCTGAAGAAACCATTTTCAACTTCTAGTTCGGGAAGCCCCATTGGAAATGAAATCGTACTTTGCGTTTGCATCAATCTGGAGTTCAGGAAATATTGTGTCATGCGCGCGCGAGCATTTCTCCTCGTTTCATTGGGGCTGAATTTAATTTTCGCCGCTGCATGGTTTTTTGGCTTTCGCGATCTCTCGAACGTTCCCAACCCTCCCGCAGTGGCGGACATTGATTTGTCCAGGTCCAACCATACTAAAACTAACGTCGTCGTGCGGCGGCAAAATTTCACCTGGGAGGAAGTTGAATCGGACAACTACGTCACCTACATCAAAAACCTGCGCGACATCGGTTGTCCTGACGCGACCATTCGCGACATAATCGTTGCCGATGTGGATGAACGCTTTGCGCATCGCCGCACGACGGAGATTGTATCTGCCGATCACCAATGGTGGACCTCCGAGCCAGACCTGGACGCGATTCAAAATGCGGCGGGGAAACTAAAAGTTTTGGAAACGGAACGGCGCGCGTTGTTGACGCGATTGCTCGGGTCGGGTTGGGAAACAGCGAGCAATCCGCTTCCTCCGCCCACTCGGACCGGCGTCAGCTTAACCGGCCCGATCTTGGGCGATCTTGATCCGCAAACAAAAACGGCGGTGTATGACATTGCGGCCAACACGCAGCAAAAGATTGAGGCGTATCAAGAAGGGCAACGGAAAGCGGGGAAGGAAATTGATCCGGCGGAACTGGCGAAGTTGCGTCAAGAATCGCGCTCGGAATTGGCAAAAGTATTGGACCCGGCGCAAATGGAGGAATTTCTTCTTCGTTATTCCAATACAGCTTTTCAGATGCGGAGCGAACTTCGGGGATTGGAAATGACCTCGGAAGAATTTCGCGCTTTGTTTCACTCGCGCGATTCGATCGAGCAACAAAACGAGATTAATTACAGTGGCGACGATCCGGTCAAGCTCCGACGCCGACAGGAATTGGAAACGCAACGCGAAACCGTCCTCGAGGCGGCGCTCGGCAAAGAACGTTATGCCAACTATATTTTGAGTCGGGATCCCATTTTCCGCCAGTCGCAAGCTACGGCGGAACAATTAGGCGCGCCCGCAGAATTGGTTTTGCCGATTTACCAAATCAATCAACTCACAGAAGCGGAACGGGAGCGTATTCGGAAGGATTCAACTTTGAGCGCGGAAGAAAAAATAGATGCCCTCGCCGCCGCGCAAGCGGAACAACAAAAGTCCCTGGAAAAAATTCTGGGACCGGAATTTTTACAACAATCTCTTCCGGCAACGAACGCCTCCCCTTAATTTTCTCACATGGGAAATAAGTTTACTCATCGTTATTCCCCCTTAAGTAAAATGTGGGGGCTTCCCTGATTGTCGGAAGGCTCGTGATGCCTAGCATCGAACCGAGGCAGAGGGGATGTAGTTTCGCTCATGGTGAGGGAAGCGACTTCTGCAAGTAACAGAAAAATAAAGTTATGATGATCATAATGAAACTACTCGCAGCGGCGGTCATTGGGTTGGCAGTGTTACACCCAACCTCTACTCCCAAAGCAGAAAATTGTGAGTGCAAAGCTAAAGCGAATTAAGCGATTTGCTTTCGACGAGCGGTTCACCCGGAACCGCTTTTTCTTTTTCCAAAAATATCTTTCGTGGTAACGCGATGTATCGCGAAATCCTTTCTCACCCGCACATTGGATCGTATTCCGCGTTGCTGCTGGCGGGATTTGTTGCCGGTTATTTTTTGGCCCGCTGGCGAGCGAAGCAAAATGGAATCGAAGGCCGCCACATCGACAATATTGCCCTTCTTCTTCCAGTGGTGTGTCTCATCGGGGCGAGGTTGTTCAGCCGCCTTTTTGATTTCTCACCTCCCAACGGATTTTGGGAAGCCCTAAAAATATGGAAAGGCGGCGGATTGGTTTTTTACGGTGGCATGATTTTCGGAGGTGCCACGGTGATCGTATATTTCCTCGTGACCAAAATACGCGCGTTGCGTTTGCTGGATGTGCTGGCCCCTTCGCTCGCTCTCGGTTTGGCGTTTGGTAGAGTCGGCTGTTTTTTGTCGGGGTGCTGCTGGGGCGATGTTTGCATGGAGCCAGCACGGTTGAATTCCGTCACAAATCCAATCGCGCATTCCCAATTGCAAACCTTTCCCGCACTCTCGCCTCCAGAGTTTTTTTTGGCAGTGAGTTTTCCGCCGAGAAGCGGTGCTTACGAACAACATCAAAAGTTTGGATTTATTTCCTCCGCCTCGGCGCGTTCCCTGCCTGTTCACCCAGTGCAACTTTACGAAGCGGTTCTCGCGCTGGCACTTTGTCTTTTTTTAAATATTAGTTTTAATCAGACCCGTCGCGCCGGAGAAATTGCCGCTGGCTTTTGTCTCGGTTACGGATTCATCCGGTTTTGCCTGGAATTTTTTCGCGCGGACACGCCGCCGGTCTATTTCGGAATGTCGATCTCGCAAGTGATTAGCCTTGGAATTGCATTGGCTGGAGTAATTTTTTTTATTTGTATTCGAAGATGCGACCGGACAACTGCGCAGAGTTTGCGCTCGCCCCAGCTAACAGAGCCTGTCCCGTGAACCTTACTTTGTCGGTAGAATTTCCAAGGGCCAGAAATAAGGAATGGCGAAAAAGATCACCACGACCAAAATCAATGTCAGCCAAATTCCGGTTTTCACGAAGTCTATAAATCGATATTTGCCCGGGCCGTAAACCAGAATACATGATGGTTCAAGTGGCGTGATAAAGGAGATTGACGCCGCCAGCATGATTGCGATGGCGAAAGTGCGCTGGTTGACCTGGAGCGCCTGGGCGCTTTTGAGCGCCACTGGTAAAACCACCAAGGCGGCTGCGGCATTGGACATTGGTTGTGTCAGTAAAATAGTGAGGACAAAAAATCCGGCCATGATTCCTTTTGCTCCAAGTGGCTCCAGGAAATGCACGATCCAATCTGCTAGAAATTCCGCCGTGCCTGTTTTTTCCATCGCCACGCCGAACGCCGTCATTCCTCCGATTAAAATCAACAGACGCCAGTCGATGAAAGTATATGCATCCTCAACCCGCAGGCATCGGCATATGAGCGTCAGCACTGCCGCCGACAAAAACGCCACCGGGAGTGGTATCCAACCGACCGTACCAGCAAGCATCGCCGCGACGAAAAACCCGGCGACCATCCACCCTTTTTTTTTCTGGTAACTCGGAGGTGTTACTTCCTCGATAATTGTGAAGCTCGGATTGCGCCGCAGAAAATCGATAGCCTCAGTCGCGCCTTGTACGAGCAGCAAATCGCCGAGGCGCAGACGGATGTGTCCAAGCTTTTCTAAACGCGAACGACCATGCCGATAAAGGGCGATCACCGTCAGGCCGAAGCGCTGCCGAAATGAAATATCCTTGAGCGAACGTCCAATTAAATCCGAACGCGGGTTAATTAATACCTCCGCAATCTTAACGTCGTCTGATTGCAAGGCGGGATCATCAAGCTTGAACTCCGGTTTGATTTCAATTCCCGCCGTGGTCTTAACTTTCATCAATTCTTCAATCTTGCCTTCTACGAGGAGAATATCCCGGGTGCGAATCACAGTTCTGCGGGTGGGAACAAAATTCTTCCCCTCGCGCATCATCCCGATAATTTGAAATTCCAACTTCGCCAAATCAGATTCGAAAACCTTCTGGCCAAGAAGGTGAGACCCCTCAGTGACGATGATTTCACTGAGATACTCGCGAACGTTGTAGTCCTTGGTCAGGCTTTCGTCAGGATAATCGGGCAGCAACCGTTTCCCGATCGTCATCATAAACGCAATTCCAACACCGAGAATAATCAAACCGATCCCGGTCATCTCAAACAATCCAATAGGCTGGAGGCCGATTTTCTTGATGTAGCCACTGACGGCGATGTTTGTAGAGGTGCCGATTAAAGTGCAGGTGCCCCCGAGAATTGAAGCATAGGCCAGCGGGATCAGCAGTTTGGATGGGCTGATTTTTAATTTTTTTGCTACACCCAACACCGGTGAAAGGAACAATGCGGTCACAGTCGTGTTGTTCATAAACGCCGAAAAACCGCCGACAACGCTCATCATTAGAAGGAGAAAACGGTTTACGTTTTGGCCAGAATAACTTAACACGCGATGGCCGATAGCGTCGATAAAACCAGTTCGTTGCAACGCGCCACTGATGATGAAAATTGAAGCCAGAATAATGATGATGTCGCTGCTGAATCCTGCAAATGCTTCGTCGGGAGGCAGGATTTGGAAAATCACGAGCGCGATGAGCAGCAGCAGCGTGATGATGTCCACGGACAAAACCTCCAACGAAAATAAGATGACGCCAATGACCAACAGTCCGAGAACAATTGCAATTTGATAATGCGTTTCCATGCCTACTTAATTTGTGCAACTAAAGCAGCCGCCGTGTTTTTAACCGCCGTGTTCTTAATATGTTTCCGTCGCCCGTTTGACAACAGGGTTTCCATGATGCGCCGAACGCAACGAAGCGCGGCTGTATCGCCGAGACCAGCCGCAGCGCTTCGCAAAGATAGTGCGCACCAAATGTCACCCGCTGCGCCTGGTGCTTCGCACAAAGCCGTGCTCAGGAAGCCAACGAAATAGTTGTCATTACTGACTATTCATTTACTTTTAAGTCGCTCCTATGAAAATCAGCTACGATTCAAAAGTGGACGCCATGTATATCCGTCTCATCGACGGCGAACATGAATGCCGCACCGTGCGGCTCAATGACGAAGTGGCGCTCAACATCGGCGCGGGCGAAAAGCTGATCGGCATCGAAATTCTGGACGCCAAAGCTGTTTTGGCTGCGGGTAAACTTCCGCAAATCATCGTCGAAAATCTTCCGCTTGCGGCAGCGTGAAGTTCTGGCCTACACGAGCTACGAACAAGTCCGCGCGGATTTGAAAAATCTTTCCGCGTCGGCGAGGAAATAAAGCTGAGTGGGAATAAACTTTCACAGGATTACGACAATCGGCTCTAATATCTAATCAACAACTTTGATGTCCTTTAAGCCTGAAAAATATTTAATCAATGCTTCAAAACGTTACGAATTCGTCGTGGGTTTAGTCTGTGCGCTGATGAGTTTTGCGACTGCAAGTTTACTAATTTGGGTCGTGTATTTGGTAGCTTGGCGAAACCCAAAGGTCTATGGGGTTCATAATCTTTTTGAGAGTAAGACTCTTGTGATATTTTTAATTTTGTTTCTCATTTCATTAGGCTTTTCGGTTCTGGCGTTTCGGCTGCTAAGTCCCAATCGAAACAGGCGATGGCTTTTCTCCCCGCTGCTCCTGAGACTTTGGGGTGCTTTTTTTGCAATCGCTGGACTCTTTGTGCTGGCTGCGGCCTTGATGAAAGGAGATTGGGAGAAGGTTTCGGTAGCTTTGGAAATGGTTCCTTTTTCCGCCACCATGGCTGTAGCGGCGTTTCTTTTGGCCCGCAAAATTCGTCGAGAGGATAAAAATCCCGGACCTCGCAACTAATCCTACATGACCACCACCCAAAACTGGTTTGTCTGGGCATTGCTCTCGGCGGTGTTCGCCGCGCTCACCGCCATCTTTGCCAAAGTCGGATTGGAAGGAGTGAATTCCGATTTCGCCACGCTCATTCGCACGTGCGTCATTTTCTTCGTTCTCGTCGCCTTCGTTTTTCTCACCGGCAAATGGATCAATCCGCTGACGTTGAACGCGAAGACCTGGACGTTTCTAATTCTTTCCGCCATCGCGACCGGCGCCTCGTGGATCTGTTATTTCCGCGCTTTGAAATTAGGCGATGCGTCGAAAGTC
>JBDSLX010000340.1:0-11494 GCA_039916145.1 Verrucomicrobiota bacterium
AGAGGGTGTTCCGAAAGTCATTTTGAAAAAGTGGGGATTCATTGGGGAAGTCGTATTTTTTCACTGCCAGTTATTTTTCTGACGCCAGGCCAAATTCCAACTGCTGCGGTTGCAGTCCAGCCAGCAACGCTGTTTCCGTGGGCGTGTCCAACCACGCCATCGTGCGCAATAACACCGCGCTGTCAGCCCACAAACTCATCTGCCACGTCAACCGCAGACTGTTGAAGAACATCTGTCCCAACCCCAACTGGTTTTTCTCAAAGGACTGCGCCGGTTCGATCCACGGACGGACTTGACGCAGCAATCGCGCCGACACCCGGCTGGCCAGCGGAATCAATCCAAACAACGTCTCGTGCGCGCCGACTTCATAACCAAAGTGGCGCGGACAGTGGGACGCTTGCCAGCAATGCGGACAATACTCCGCCGCCGCTGGCGCGCGAAACCACTGTTGCCCGCTCTCCGGTTCATGCTCCCACCATTCCAGCGGCTGGCCTTGCGGACATCGGACTTGCCCCGCGCTTACATAAGGCGGCAACAACTTCATGTCGGCGCGCAGTTTGGTGACCACGGCGGTCTGCCAGCCGGTGCGGGCCGCCTGCTTGCTCTGGGCCGCCAGATAACCCATGTCCGCCACGACGATGCCGGGCCACCAGCCCAGGTGTCGGCGACACCAGCGCAGGCTCGGCACGAGCAAGCCGCCCTCGGCCACGTTAGCGGGCGTCACCCAACTGACCAGCGGCAAGAGCGTCACCGACGCATGCCGCGTGGGCAGCCACAGCCGCAACGTGTGTTTCTTGTAGCCGACAAACCAGCGGCTTTGTCCGGTCTTGAGCGTGCGCCCGCCCAGGGCCGCGTGCGCGGCGGTGTAGGCGTGGGAACTTTTTTTTGAAGCCGCCGCACGACGCGGGCAAATCCGTCGCATCCATCAAGGCCACGGCATAAGGCTGGACGCCTTGCCGATGCAGCAACCGTCCCAGAAGATGTTGATTGATTTGTCGCAGTCCGCTCACCCCCATCTGCCCGCGAAATTCATGGAGCATGCGCGCCGTCGGAACCACGCGCCGCAAGCGGGCAAACCGTCGCCAGGCAGATTGTTCAGGCAACTGCGCGACGAGGAGATTGAGGGAACGCGTGGTCGTCAACCCCGCCAGCAAATGCACGCGCCACAGTTGGGCCGCGCTCAAAACGTGCCGCCGACCACCGGTGAAATCGTGGGGACAAAGTGCGGCGATAAAGTCGTCGGGCACATAGCCGGAGAGTCGTTCGAGCAGCGCGTTGGTGCCCACGGGCGGCAGAGAAGTTATCATGTCTGAACTCTACCTGAAACTTCCCCTCAGACCACCCCACCTGTATCGGCCCAGCTATCGTCCTCTCAGTCGGTTACAAAAACTTTCGGAACACCCTCTTCTAGTGCAGTTTCAATGAAACTGTGGCCGGTTCGGAAAGGTGGCGGGAAATTTCCGCGGGGTTTGGGAGTGCGGCAGTCCTCTGCCGCTTTGCGTCGTCCCACTTGCGGTGGAAAAGCGGCAGAGGACTGCCGCACTCCAAGCCGCTGGCGCGCAATCCGTCCGCGCCAACTATCGAGGCGGCTCCAGCATTTCTGAAATCGCTCTAGCGTTTCTTCGTCGCGTCCTGGCGAACGAAATCGATGCACTGTTGGATGTCGGGAATGGAGTTCGTCCAGTTGTGTTCGTATTCGATGGAAATGAAGCCTTTAAATTTTTGCTTTCGTAATTCCTTTAAGACACCGTGGATGTCGCCGACTCCCTCACCATAAATCGTGTCGTGATCGGTGGAGCTGACCGGGTCTTTCAAGTGCAGGGAAAACACGCGCCCTTTCATTTTCTTCAAGGCGTCCACCGGTTTTAGTCCCGAACGCACGAGATGGCCGGTGTCGAGACAGAAGCCCATTCGTTTGTCGCGGCCTTGCATGAGTTTGACCGTGTAATCGGGATTCCAATTTTGATAGTCGGGTTTGGTTTCGTCTTTGCGATGGTTGTGCAGGCAGAAACGGATGTCGTATTCTTTGCAAAATTTTTCCACAAGATCGAAGCCGGATATGGGCGGTTCGCCGGTGAGCGCCACGAGATCCAGTTTTTTGGCGAAATCAAAAACTTTGCGCAAAGCGATTTCGGGATCTTGTTGCTGGAAGGCGGCATTTCCAAAATAAGCGCTGACGGCGCGGATGTTTTCTTTTTTCAATTTAGCCTTCAATTCTTCAACGTATTTATCCGGAAGCAAGGCGTCGAGTTCCACTCCCGGATGTTCCGGACTGAATTTCTGCCAAAGAAAAAACTCAATGGTTTTGCCGCCCACTTCGCGAGTTTTTTCAATCGCTTCAAACGCCGTGTAACGATTAAAACTGTAGGCTTGGCACCCGATTACGAATCCGCCGATTTTCAGAGAATCGTCTAAAGGTGTGGCCGCTGGCAGATCGATGGAAAGCAGACAGACGGCAACAAGAGAACAAAAAAAATGTTTCATAGTATTTCTAACGACGTGGACGAAAAGATGGTGGATGCTTGTTGTCACAAGCTCGAAAGTATTTCGATCAGAATCCGATGTAAAGAGTATCTCCCCACCTTTCGCCATAAAGTAAGAATGAACTCTCGTTTGTTGTGCTTACTATTTTTGAACCGAAGATTATCAATGGCGAGATTTCATTTTGGCTTCGACATAGAGTCGCGCGTTTGACTCCCCAGCAGAAATCAGGCAATGTCAGCTTCAATGAAATTCCCCCGTCTCGCGTCTGTTTTGCTGGGCTTAGGGGCAATCGGTTTTTTCCCGCTGCAGACTTTCGCTTCTCTGCAACGCGTTCCCAACACCAGTTTGCAGATACCCGCGTCACCGCCGGAGTTTGCGTTTGCGTGGACGAATGCGCTGAATGGAATGAATTTCACGAACCCGGTTTGCATCCTTTCGCCGCCCGGGGAAACCAACCGGCTTTTCATTTTGGAAAAACAAGGGCGCGTGGTCGTCATTACGAATCTCGCCAATCCTACGAAAACCATTTTCATGGACATCCGTTCGGTCGTAAATAGCGGCGCTGAAACTTCCTACGGAGGTGAATCGGGTCTTCTCGGCATGGCGTTTCATCCGGGCTATTCTACTAATCGTTATTTTTATTTGTGGTACACCCGCAACACGACGCCGAGGCTTGATACTCTCTCGCGTTTTACGACTTCCGCAAGCGACCCAAACCAAGGCGTGACGAGTTCTGAATTGCGCATGCTTTCGCAAGCGGATGATGAGTCCAATCACAACGGCGGCGATCTTCACTTCGGACCAATCGATGGCTATCTCTATTTGTCTCTCGGCGATGAGGGCGGGATGTTCGGCGAGTGGGGAAATTGCCAGCTCATCGACAAAGATTTTTTCGCATCGGTTCTGCGGATTGATGTCGACAAACTTCCCGGCAATCTGCCTCCCAATCCGCACGCGTCGGTGCCAACCAACGTCAACGGCGAGGCTTACTATTCCATTCCCGTGGACAATCCGTTTGTGCATACAAGTCTGGGTGGAAGCTGGGATGGTAACTTTAACGGTTCGCCGATCGCCAATCTGACCAAGGTTCGCTCCGAGTTTTGGGCCGTGGGATTTCGTCATCCATTCCGATTTTCATTCGCGCCCGGCACGGGAACACTTTATCTCGGCGACGTCGGCGAACAGAACCGGGAAGAAATCGATATCGTGGAGCCGGGAAAAAATTACGGATGGAACTATTACGAAGGAAGCCAGCGATTCACTTCTAACTTCACTGTCGTGCCACCCGGCTTTGTCCATGCATTGCCGCTCCATGAGTATGCCTCATCCGATCCGGCGGAGAAATGGGCGGCCATCGGAGGGAATATTTATACCGGCCAACGTCTCTCGCAACTTTACGGCGCGTATATCTTTGGCGATTACGGACAAGGTTACATTTGGGCCATGCGGCATACCGGGACCAACGTCACGGAATTGACGCAGTTGGTCAGGGACGATTTCAACACCATCGGGATTGCCGCCATCACGACTTTTGGAATCGATCCAAGTAACGGAGATATTCTTTATGGCGACGCTCAAAATGGAACCAACGGGCGCGTCAAACGGATCATCTACTCGACCAATGCCGCGCCGAATGCGCCGCCCATTCCGCCTACTTTGGCCGACACAGGCGCATTCGCGAACCTCTCGACATTGACGCCAAATCCCGGCGTAGTTCCTTACGATCTCAACGTTCCATTCTGGTCTGACAACGCCATCAAGACTCGTTGGTTTTCCGTGCCCAATACGAACCTCACCATCGGATTTGATCCTGCTGGCAATTGGTCATTCCCCACCGGAACCGTTTGGATCAAACATTTTGAACTGGAACTGACCAACGGTGTGTCGGCGTCGCGCAAACGGCTCGAAACGCGCCTGCTCACGAAAAATGCCAGCGGCGTTTATGGCGCGACTTATCGCTGGGGCAATTCCCTCACCAATGCCACCCTTGTGCCGGAGGAAGGATTGGATGAATCGTTCGTCATCAACCAAGGCGGCGGAATTTTGCGCACCCAGCTCTGGCATTATCCGAGCCGCTCACAATGTTTGCAGTGTCACACCGAACAAGGCGGATTTGCCCTCGGCTTCAATACGCCTCAACTGAATCGAATTTTTGATCACAGCGGCACCGTCACCAATCAAATTTCCGCGTTGAACCAGGCGGGTTATTTCAGCAGCAATGCCACGAACATTCACACATTACCCGCGCTGGCTAACGCTACTAACAGTTCCGTCAGCCTGGAATATCGTGTGCGTTCTTATCTCGCCGCCAACTGCGCCCAGTGCCACCAGGGAAATTTCGGCCAGGCCTTGTGGGACGCGCGCCTCGCCACCCCAACCGCCCTCTGTGACATCATTGATGGCGCCGTCGTGAATGATTTTGGCAACGGCAACAACCGCGTTGTGAAACCCGGTTCGCTGGCGAACTCGGTGCTCCATTCGCGCATTTCCAATCTCGGTGGCGACCGGATGCCGCCGGCCGGTTCGACAATTCTGGACACGCAAGCGATTGCATTATTAAGCGCGTGGATTACCAACGATTTGCCCAACTACAAAAATTTCGCGACGTGGCAATCCAGCATCAGTTGGACGAACGTTGCCGAGAACAGCCCGTTGTCTGACCACGACCATGATGGCGCGGTGAATTACCTCGAATATCTCACCGGCACCGACCCGCTCCAAAGCGCGAGCTTTTGGCGAGTGAACATTCGCCGCGCGGGTGCCAACGTGGAAATAGTTTTTCCTCAAAAAGCCAATCGCGCCTTTGAAGTTCAATACACAGATGATCTGGCGGCTCCCATTCTTTGGAAGCCGCTCGATACTTCGGCGAACGCGCCATTTTTCAGCGCCATCGATGGTGAGAAAACATTGGTGGATTCTTCCTCGCCAAACCAAACCCGATTTTATCGTGTGCGTGTGTCTGAACCGTAGAAGGCTGGCGGAGGGCAGGCCAAGGCAAAATCAAACGCGCTGTGCGCAGCACCAACGATTTTTCTGAACAAACTTCAAGATGGTGGAGCCTATCGGGTTCGAACCGATGACCCCCACAATGCCATTGTGGTGCTCTACCAACTGAGCTAAGACCCCATCCAAAAGTGTTGGCAATTTTAGAGAGGGCTTCCGGTTTGTCAAGATGGGGAAAGGTCCGCACTCAATTTGCAGTGCTTAACGCCGGAAGATCTTCTCTTTATTTAAACGCGTCGGGCGGCGGCGGTTGATTTATTACCAGCCAATAATAGCCGAGTTGTTTAATGATTTCTCGAAACTCCGCAAAATCGATTGGTTTTTGGATATAACTGTTCACGCCCAATTTATAGCCCTCGACCATATCGCGCTGTTGTTTGGATGATGTCATCACAACGACCGGAAGCGCCTTGGTTCGCGGATCGGTTTTCAGTGTGCGCAAAACTTCCAAGCCATCTATTTTGGGAAGTTTCAAATCGAGCAAAACGACTTTGGGGGGACGATCAAAACAACGAGTGCTATGAGCGCCGCGGCAAAACAAAAATTCCAAAGCTTCTTCGCCGTCGCGCGCGACGTGCACGGTGTTGGCAAAATTATTTTTCTTGAGAGCGAACATGGCGAGTTCCACGTCGTCGGGGTTATCTTCGACCAGCAGAATTTCAATGGCAGTGTTCATGTGATTTTTTTCAAGGAGCTACGCTCGTTCAATTCCTTTCAAAGTAAAATAAAATGTGGCCCCTTTGTCGAGTTCAGCCTGCGCCCAAATATGGCCGCCGTGTAATTGAATGATCCGTTGCACTGTCGCGAGGCCCACGCCTGTCCCTTCAAATTCTTCAGTGCGGTGCAGGCGCTGGAAAACACCGAAAAGTTTGTGCGCATATTGCATATTGAAACCAACGCCGTTGTCGCGAACGAAAATCGCCGTCTCTCCCTCATTTTTTTCCGTGCCAATTTCAATGACCGCCTTTTCGCGGGGACGAGTGTACTTGATGGCATTGGAAATGAGGTTTGCGAAAACTTGTTTGATGAGTCCGCGATCACACTGGGCGGTGGGCAATTGGCCAATTTGCCATTGGATGCTGCGTTGTTTTAATTCCGGTTTTAAATCGGATAAAACTTCATCGACCAGAAGATTGAGCGGAACGGCTTCGCGTGTGACTTCCTGGCGACCAGCCTTGGAAAGATTCAACAAATCGTCCACGAGTTTCCCCATATTCTGGACGCCCTGGCGAATGCGGTTGATGAACTTCCGCACTTGCGTCGACATATTTTTCTGTAGTTCTTCTTCGAGGATTTGGGCGAAGCCGTCAATGTGGCGCAACGGGGCGCGCAAGTCGTGAGACACGGTGTAAGTAAAGGCTTCCAGTTCTTTATTGGTTTCGGCGAGTTCGGCGGTGCGGAGCAAAACGCGTTCTTCCAGTTGTGTGTTTAAAGCGCGAATTTCTTCTTCGGCGCGAATGCGGTCAGAGACATCGCGCGCACTGGCTGACGCGCCGATAATTGTTCCCTCCGCGTCCTTGATGGGCGACATGGTGAGCGAAACGTGAAACGTGCTTCCATCTTTGCGAAGGCGCGTGGTCTGATAATGTTCAATCCGGCCCTGCTGGATTCGCACCAGCGTTAGCACTTCTTCATTGAGGCGGTCCGGAGGAATAATGAAACTGCTTTTGCGCCCAATCGCTTCCTTTGCACTGTAACCAAACATCTTTTCTGCTCCAGCGTTCCAACTTACGATTGTTCCGCTCAAATCTTTTCCCACAATCGCGTCGTCGGACGACTCCACAATCGCGGCCAAAAGCGACAACGCTTCGGCGGCCTCCTTGCGTTCAGTGATGTCGGTGATGAAACCGCAAAACGTGGTGACATCGCCGGTTTTCATGGGGCTGATGGACAATTCCACGGGGAACTCGGTGTTGTCCCGGCGCAAGGCACTCAGTTCAATCAGACGGTTGAGAACAGGGCCTTTGCCTGTGACTAAAAATTGACTGATCCCGCGTTGATGTGCTTCCCGATAACGTGGAGGAATGATCGTGTCGGCCAGGATTTGTCCGATCGCTTCCTGACGTGTCCAGCCAAAGAGTTGCTCGGCCCGAACATTCCAATCGAGAATTCTGCCTCTCGCATCGATCACCACCACGGCGCTGACGGCAGCATTCAGAACCGCACGCGCCCTTCCCTCGCTTTCCGTCAACGCGACGTCCCGTTCATGAATTTGCGTGAGCATGTGGTTGAACGCATCGGTCAGCAGTCCCAATTCGTCTGAGCCAAACTTTCGTGCGCGAACCAAATAATCTCTTTTGATGGAAACGGCTTTAGCGGTTTCAGCCAATTCCAGAATCGGCTCCGAAATCCGCTTCTGAAGCCAATTAGAAAGAGCAAGGCCAATGAGCAGTGAACCGACCAGCACTCCCGCCATGATCCCTCCGTAAAGCCGCAGCCGGTGATATATCGGCTTCAAATCCGTCTTCAAATAGAGCGTGCCGATTCGACTATCACCCTCGCTCACGGGGACGAAAAAATTCAACGTGCGGTGCTCGAAATAGTGACCGTCTCCCTGAGCGACAGCCGGGAAATTCTCCAAGGGTTGGCTGGCCGGGTAGCGCGCCATCAGATTGTTTTGTATGTTGTAAAGGCTGGCTTGTAGAATCGTATCCTCCGCCTGCAACTTGGAAAGAATCTCTGCGGCGGCCTTTTCATCATCAAAGGTTAAGGCCGCCGTGCTGGTGGCCGCGACGATTTGCGCCAGAGTTTGCGAATTTTCCAGCAGCGTGCTTCGAAAAGCGACGAGTTCGTAAATAATGAACGCCCCAGAGGTCAACAGAAGCACCACGCTGCTGGTCAGCATGATGACAATCGTCAGTTTCCGTTTGATTGGGACATTTCTGAGATTCATCACTGCTTTTCAGTCGAAACAATCTCAGCAAGCTGAAGTAATTTAGAGCTAATGGAAAGGTTGGCCGCCCGTGCCGTGTCGAGATTAATCTTGAAACGGATCTTATTGTTTTCGGTGATAAAACGGATAATGCCCCCTCGCCCGGCAAAATCCTGCGCATCGCTCACGCTCAAAATACTCCGCCCTTTCAAATCCTCCAGAATGGAGTTGAGCTTGTCCTCCTCCGAAGCGCTGACGAACAAAACATGGACGTTCCTGATCTCCCGGACGCTCTTGTAGCGACGAACCTCGATCCGCCTGTGTTTCACCGTTTCGCCCATCACCGTTTCCTCCAGGAATTTTCCGAAAGGGTCAACGCCGAGAACACCGATAATCAGCGGGCTTTGTTCGTTGGCAAAAGCATCCGGCGGCCAATCGACATATTGCAGGAAGTTGTAAAGATAAACGGCCTTAAGTTTGTATTCCGCAGTTTGGGCGTGAGCGGAAAGATTCAATGCAAAGAAAACGAACAGAAAAAGTTTTCCCAATTGAAGTTGAAAAACGCTTCCAATCTCCATCAAGCCGGAGCGCCGGTTTGGAACTGGCTTTTGCTCAGTCGCTGTCCAAAGCCGTTTCCCCAGCCTCGCTCCCAGTCGGGCTGTGTAAAGTGTCCGCGCTAAAAGCGCCATGTCACCTTTCCGTAAACGCTCCGTTCGATTTCGTGCCGAGTTCGAGTCGGGCCGAATTCAGGATGTTGACTGTCCAAAAGATTTTGACCCACGATTGAGAATTCCAGATTTTCGGTGGGATGCCAACCCAAACGGAGGTCGAGGGAAAAATAACTCGGCACGTGATCTCGCTGGCCGTTGGAAACAAAGTTCAGTTCGTCCACCCAACGGAATTGCCCGTCCAATTCCACATTGCCCGGAAGACTCATCAGCGATTGGAGCGAGATCTGGTGCTCGGGGTCCGCGGTTTCCGTCCCAGCGTTATTGAGGTCGTTTCGTCCGTCTTTTTCGCGCAGATTGCCTTTGAGCCAGGTGTAGCCCGCGCGCAACCGCCACCAGTCGAGCACCTGATAAGTGGCGTCGAGTTCCACGCCGTAGGTTTCGCCGACGACATCGTTGGCAATGACGCGCGGCGGCGGATTGGTGCGAACGCTGCGCAGGTCGTCGTAGTCATTGAAAAAAGTGGAAATGGATGCGGAAACTTTCGGGTGCGGCTGCACACGGTAGCCGAGTTCGTAGGCGATGACTGATTCGGAATCGAAATCACCGCCCGCTAGAACGAAATTGGTGGAGGGCGGAGGCGGAACGAACAAATGGCGGTCAATGCGGGAAGGGGTTCGGACGGCACGCGAAACGGCGGTCCAGACGAAATGATTGGTGGCCACGTTCCAACTCAATCGCACGCTCGGTTGAATTTCGAAGCCGGAGTAGTCGTTCTGTTCCAGCTTGGTGCCCAAGGTGAGGAATAAGTTTTCGCGCAGCATGATTTCATCTTGAATAAAAGCGGTGAACAGATGGCGGTCGAGTCGGGGAGGCAAAAAGGCGAGCGCCGGTGAATTTTGCACCTTGTTGCGGGTGAAGCGATAGCCCACCCCCCAGATTATTTGGTTTCGATTGCCCAAGGCAAAACGGTGATCGAAATCCACGTCGTAAGTGTCGAGGTTCTCGGCGAAAGTTCCAGGAATCCGGCGATGCGTGCGATCATAATAAAATTGCAGGCTCATGTCGGATTCGTCCGAGAACGTGTGCGACCAGCGGCTAAGAAGATTGCCGCCGCTCATACTGAGATCGCCATTTCGCAATTGGTCCGCTGTGCCATCATAAATATCTCCCTGGAAAGTAAGGACATTTTGCTCCGAGGCATCCCAATCGAGACGAAAACCGCCCTGACCCATCCGCCAGTCGTCGTGCCCGTTTTCGCCGCCAGGGAATACACTGTCGTCGCGATTAAAATATTTTCCGTAAACGCGATAAGACACGTTACTCGCGAGCATTCCGCCATAACGCACTCCGCCAAAACCGCGCAACTCCGTTCCGCCGCCGCCGGTGAGCAGGACGCCTTGAGTGTCCTTGGCACTCTTGCTGATGATGTTGATCACGCCATTGACGGCATTGGCGCCGAAGAGCGTCGCCCCGGGGCCGCTGATGACTTCGATGCGTTCAAGGTCTTCCAGCAAATAATCCTGCACATCCCAAAAGACGCCGGAAAAAAGCGGTGTATAAACGCTGCGCCCATCGATCAGGACCAAAAGTTTGTTGGCAGTTGTGCCGTTGAATCCGCGCGCGGTGATGGCCCAATTGCGGGCATCGACTTGTGCGACTTGCAAATTATTGGCGAGCCGCAACGCTTCGGGAATACTCGTCACGCCGGAACGACGGATGTCTTCCTGAGTGATAACTTGAATCGCAGCGGGTGCCTGGCGGTATGGCTCAGGGCGGCGGGAAACCGATGTGACATCCAGTTGCATCAAATCTTCCAGGCTCAACTTTTTCAATTGCGACGGAGACGCTTCCAGAATGTTTGTTTCAAGAGCAAAACTGTTCGTCGTGGAAAAAACCAGGGCGAGCGCGCAACAGCGCCAGAGCCTTAAGCCAAAGTGGGTTCGGTTCATTTGCATAAATTCCTTTTCGGACGTTTAGGTGTGAACGAATGTTGTTTGGCTACCCATACGACTTTCGACTATCAAATCGTAACTTTCAGCCGATTCAACGAATTTCGTTTCAGGGTTTCCCTGAAAATAGAAAAAGAAACTCAAGAAACAGCTCCTTCTGGTTCCATGCCTGACTCTCGACTGCTGATGAGCCATGAGCTACTTTCCGCTCGTGAGCAAATTCTTGATCGGCCTTCTCAGCGCGCTGGTTTCGACCAACCAACCCGCCGCCATCAGCAATCTCGTCGAGAAAACCACCGGTGTTTCCGTTGAAATTCCCAACCCCTACGATCCGATTGAAGTGGAATATTTAAAATTGCTCGCCGAAGACGACGCCGCTCAAGCCGAAGCGGACCAATGGATTTTGGAAGACCGGCGCATGACCAATGCTTCTTCGCCCACTCTGACACTGCGCATTAAACAGCGGTTCGATTCCGTAAAAAAAGATTACGAGAATTTCCTCCAGCGCAATCCCA
>JBDSLX010000341.1:0-7592 GCA_039916145.1 Verrucomicrobiota bacterium
TCGCGCCGGAAGTGATTTGAGTTATGCAAAAAAGATTTCACGTAAAAAAAGGTGACGAAGTGGTTGTGATCGCCGGCTCTGAAAAGGGCAAGCGCGGCAAGATTATCGAAGTCAAAAGCAAAGGCGAGCGCGTCATTGTGGAAGGCATCAAGATGCTGAAGAAGCACACGAAGCGTAATCAAAACAATCCGCAGGGCGCGATTGTTGAACGCGAAGGGGCGATTCACATTTCGAATGTGATGGCGGTCGCGAGTTTTGATGCGTCGAAAAAACGCGTGACGAAAGAGCCGGCAGCGGCGTGATGAATTTAAGTTCTCGGCAAACTCCGAGAGCGAATGAAAAATGAAACCTAGACTTCAAGAAAAATATATTAACGAAGTGATTCCTGCTCTGAAAGCGAGCCGGAAATACACGAACATCCATCAGGTTCCGAAGATGGAAAAAATCGTGGTGAATATGGGCGTGAGTGCTTCGTTGGAAAAAGGCGCAATTGATGACGCCGTGAAAGATTTGACGATGATCACTGGCCGTAAGCCGGTGATCAGCATGTCGCGCAAAGCGATTGCGAATTTTAAATTGCGCGAAAACATGCCGATTGGCTGTCGCGTCACACTTCGTCGTGAAGTGATGTATGAATTTTTTGATCGTCTGGTTGCGACTGCGCTTCCGCGTATTCGCGATTTTCGCGGGATCTCGACGCGCTCGTTTGACGGACGTGGAAATTATTCTCTCGGCGTGGCTGACCAAACCATTTTTCCAGAAATTGAATTGGAAAAAATCAAACGCACGCAAGGTATGGACATCACCATTGTGACCAGTGCGCCGACGGATGACGAAGCGTTGGAATTTTTGAAGTTGATGGGAATGCCGTTCGCAGAAAAAAAATAATTTATGGCCACAGAAGCATGGAAAGAGCGCAACAACAAAAAGCGCGCCACAGTTAAAAAATACGCGGCGATTCGTGCCGAATTGAAAGCGAAAGGCGATTACGCCGGGCTTTCAAAATTGCCGCGCAATGCGAGTCCGACTCGCGTGGTGAACCGTTGCCAAATGTCCGGTCGCCGTCATGCGCACATGCGTAAGTTTGGTTATTCACGCTTGACGTTTCGTGAAGCCGCTTTGAACGGATTGATTCCGGGAGTGACGAAAGCTAGTTGGTAAAGTGCTGCCGAGTTCCACTCGGCAGAAACGATTAAGATTAAGATTACGATTAAGAGAAAAATTTAGACTGATATGACAGATCCAATTTCAGATATGTTGACCCGGATTCGCAATGCGAACCAGGCATTGCTGCCCAGCGTTGAATTGCCGCACTCAAAAATCAAGGAAGGCATCGCGCACATCTTAAAAAAAGAGGGTTACGTGAGCGAAGTCGGCGTCGAAGGCAAAATCAAAAAGACGATCAAGATGAAGTTGAAGTATGAAGGTCGCAAAGGGGTCATCGAAGGTTTGCGCCGCGTGAGCACGCCTGGTTTGCGCCGTTACACTGGTTCGACGGAAATTCCCCGCGTTCGCGGTGGTCTCGGCGTTTCGATTGTTTCGACGTCGGAAGGCATCATGACGGGAAACGATGCTCGCAAGAAAAATATCGGCGGAGAATTGCTCTGCTATATCTGGTAATTTAAGAAAGTTTTTATGTCACGAATTGGAAAATCGCCGATTGTCGTTCCCGCCGCAGTGAAGGTGAACGTCTCAGGCAAAAAAGTTTCTGTGCAAGGTCCGAAAGGCAAACTCGAAATGGATTTGCCGCGCCGCACCAGCCTCAAAGTTGAAGGGGACAAAATTGTTGTCAGCCGCGATGGCGAAGATGCCGAAGCAAAAGCAATGCACGGTTTGGGTCGCGCCTTGATCAACAACATGGTTTTAGGTGTGAGCGAAGGTTTCAGCAAAAAATTGGAAATCAATGGCGTCGGTTTCAAAGCTGCCGTGCAAGGCAATGTTGTGAATCTGACCCTCGGCTATTCGCATCCAATTAATTATCCGATTCCCGCTCAAATCAAAGTGACGGTGGAAGAAAACACTAAAGTTACGATTGAAGGGCCGAGCAAACAGGTCGTAGGACAAGTTGCGGCGGAAATTCGCAGTTACTATCCGCCTGAACCATACAAAGGCAAAGGTGTGAAATATTCCGACGAGAAGATCGTTCGCAAGGAAGGCAAGACTGTTCAATAATTTGTAGCGGCGCGTCTAGGACCGCCGCAAATTAATAAATTAAAATATAAATTTCAGCGGCGGTCACAGACGCGCCGCTACAGAAAAAAATGAGAACTCAAGTTAAACAGAGATTGGCGCAACTCCGGCACTGGCGCATTCGTAAAAAAGTCACCGGCACGGCGGAACGTCCTCGCATGAGTGTTCGTTTCACGAACCAAAATATTTACGTGCAGTTCGTTGATGATGTCGCGAGCAAAACTGTTGTCTCCACTTCGACGCGCAGCAAAGCGGTTGGCAAAGCGGAAAAAATTGGCGCGAATGTCGTGACCGCGATGCGCATCGGAAAACTCGCCGCCGAAGCCGCGAAAGAAAAAGGCATCAAGGCGGTCGTGTTTGATCGTTCCGGCGCTCGTTATCACGGAAAAGTAAAAGCTTTGGCAGACGCTGCGCGTGAAGCCGGTTTGCAATTCTAATTAACCAGGAGAAAAAATTGTGGCTGAAGTAAATAAAAGTTTTGGTGGTGAAGGCGCTCCCGCTCCAGCTGGTGGAGCCGGCGGCGGTGGCAATCGTTTTGGCGGTGGTGGTGGACGCGGCGGACAAAATCGCGGACCGCGTCGTCGTAATGACGGGCCACAAGCTCAAAGCGGCGACCTCGTCGAGAAAGTTGTTTTCATTAATCGCTCCTCCAAAGTTGTGAAGGGCGGACGCCGTTTTAGTTTCAGTGCGCTGATTGTCACCGGCGACAAAAAAGGCCGCGTTGGAATTGGTCTCGGTAAAGGTGCTGAAGTCGCGGATGCTATCCGTAAAGGCGGCGAAGTTGCCAAATCGAACATGGTCAAAGTTTCTTTGAAAGACACGACCATTCCTCACGAAATTTATTACACATTCTGCGGAGCAAAAATTCTTTTGCGTCCGGCATCTCCGGGAACAGGAATTATCGCTGGCAAAACGGTTCGCTCGGTTCTTGAATCCGCTGGCATCAAAGATATTTTGAGTAAGTCGCTCGGTTCCGATAATGCGGCAAATGTTGTCAAGGCAACGCTCGGCGCGTTACAACAGCTCCGTTTGCGTGAAGATATTTATCGCGGTCGCGGGATCGAAATTAAAAAGAAGATTGAGAAACCCGCTGAAGTTCAACCCGTCGTAGCCACAGCTTAATTTTTTATGCGTTTACATGATTTAAAGCCGCGTCCCGGATCAAAACATCGCCGCAAGCGATTGGGGCAGGGCGAATCCAGTGGTCACGGAAAAACGTCCGGTCGCGGTGGCAAAGGCCAGACCGCGCGTTCCGGCAGTTCCATTCGTCCTGGCTTCGAAGGCGGCCAGATGCCGTTAATTCGTCGTATTCCAAAACGCGGTTTCAACAACGCTCGCCACACCATCGAATATATTCCGGTGAATCTGGAATCGCTCAATCAATTTGAAGATGGCGCAACTGTCGATGAATTGGCATTGCGCAATGTTGGATTGGCGAACGGCACATTGAAGCGGATTAAAATTCTCGGCAACGGCGAACTTTCCAAGAAATTGAAAATCACGGCGCACGCGTTCAGCGCGTCGGCGAAAGCAAAAATTGAAAAGCTCGGCGGCAGTTGCGAAGTGATTGCCAAAAAGGTTCAAGGGCCACGCGGTTAAGACTTTTTTTGCATGTTCACCGCCATAACCAACACGCTGGCCAATTGTTTTAAAATTCCCGAACTCAAGTCGCGAATTTTTTTCACACTCATTGTTTTGGGCATTTGCCGTTTGGCGGCCTTGATTCCAACGCCGGGTTTGAATAATGCCGCCCTCAAAGCCTATTTTGAAAAAGCCGGTTCCTTGGGCGGTGATTCGCTCATGGGGATGTACAGTCTTTTCACTGGCGGTGGATTTGAAAACTGCGCGGTCGGGGCATTAGGGATTATGCCCTACATCAGCGCGACGATTATCATTCAGTTGCTGACGGCGGTCATTCCGCAACTCAGCAAGCTCGCCCGCGAAGAAGGTGGTCGCACAAAAATTATTCAGTACGGACGTTACCTCACGGTGTTGCTCTGCCTCGGCCAGGGTTTTGTCATGGCGCTCGGTTGGGAAAATGCGGAACGGGTTTTCAAAGGATTCGAAGGCAAACTCGTTCTGTATGAAAACCTTTGGTTTTACCGCATTCAAACGATGTTGATCCTGACCAGCGGCACTATGTTGCTGATGTGGCTCGGTGAACAAATCACGGATCGCGGAATTGGCAACGGCATTTCTCTCGTAATTACAATTGGCATTCTGGCGCGTCTGCCGCAAGCGGGGCAGGGGCTGGTTGAAATGTTTTTCCCCGGTAACGGCATAGAATCGAAATTTACTGTGTTCCATGCAATCGCTTTGCTTCTGTTGCTGGCGGGGGTGATTGCAGGCGTCATCGCTGTAACGCAGGCGCAGCGAAAAATTCCCGTTCAATACGCACAACGCGCGGTGGGACGAAAAGTTTATTCCGGTGGAAGCTCCTTCATGCCATTGCGGGTTAATTACGCGGGAGTGATGCCCGTAATTTTCGCGCAAGCCATCTTGATGTTCCCGGCGCAAATTCTCCAGTTCCTTGGACAGAAAATGAATGTGCCGTTTCTCATCAAATTTTCCGTGCTTTTACAACAAGGGTCGGTTCTATACATCGCGTTTTATGCGCTGATGATTTTGTTTTTCTCCTATTTCTGGGTTGCGACGCAGTTCAATGAATTACAAATTGCCGACGATATGAAAAAATCGGGCGGTTACATTCCAGGCGTTCGTCCCGGACAGGCAACGAGCGATTTTCTTCATCGCACGATGACCCGTATCACTTTAGCTGGAGCGATTTTCTTAACTGTTATTGCCGTAATTCCAATTCTCCTCGGTAACGCGATGGGGATTAATCCGATCGTCTCTCAATTTTTCGGCGGCACGAGCATGTTGATCATGGTGGGTGTGATGCTCGATACGATGCGCCAGATGGAATCGCACTTGTTGATGCGCCATTACGACGGGTTTTTGAAAAAGGGCAGAATCAAAGGGCGGTTCTGATTTGTTCCTACGCTTGCTCCTAATCATAATCTTAATCACCCAAACGTGAGGCCGGATTAAGCTTAAGATTAAGAAAAAGAGATGAGTCAGATCGTGTTGAAAAATGAACGGGACTTGGCGGCTATGCGGCCAGCCTGTGCGGTGGCGAGCAAAGTCCTGGACGAAGTCGGCGCGTTTATTCAGCCAGGAGTCACGACGCGAGACATTGATAATTTTGCAGCGCAACGGATCAAAAGTTACGGAGCGAAGAGCGCGTTTTTAGGTTACCGGAAATTTCCGTGTCACCTTTGCATTTCGGTGAACGAGCAGGTGGTTCATGGGTTGGCTGGAAATCGGCGCGCGGAATTTGGCGACATTATCAGCCTGGATTGCGGAGTGGTTTACAACGGATTTATCGGTGACACAGCGAAGACAGTCGCGGTCGGTGGTTGTGGAGTGGCGGCGCAGCGATTGATGGATGTAACGGAGCGCGCGCTTTACGAGGGAATCGCCCAGGCGGTTCCGGGAAATCGCGTGGTGGATATTTCGCGGACGATTCAGAATTACGTCGAAGGAAATGGTTACAGCGTGGTGCGGGAATTTGTAGGTCACGGCGTTGGTCGTTCGATGCACGAAGAACCGCAGATCCCGAATTTTGTGGAAAAAAAATCGTCGCCCAAATTGAGGGTTGGAATGACGCTGGCAATAGAGCCGATGGTCAACGCTGGCAAGCCAGAAGTGAAAATTTTGAATGACGGCTGGACAGTGGTTACGAAAGATGGTTCATTGTCTGCCCATTTTGAACACACGGTGCTGATCACCGAAGCGGGGCCGGAAATTTTAACGTGCCGAGAGACGACGCTATCAAAGTTGAAGGCACTGTAACGGAAGTGCTGCCGAACAATATGTTTTGGGTTACTTTAGCCAACCGACATAGAGTCATGGCGCACGTCTCGAGCAAGATGCGATTGCATTTTGTTAAAATTGCGACGGGAGACAAAGTGAATTTAGAAATGTCGCCTTACGATTTATCGAAAGGCTGCATCGTTTTGAGAGAAAATAGTTTGTAGAGACGCCCCGGTGAAACGTCTTTAATGTGAAAAATCTGAGACGGCTCACCGAGCCGTCTCTACAGAACAGAAAATTTTATGAAAGTTCGCGCATCAGTGAAAAAACTTTGCGAAAATTGCAAAGTGGTAAAACGCAAAGGGATTATTCGAGTGATTTGTTCGAATGCCCGGCACAAACAACGACAAGGTTAAGATTTATGGCACGCATTATCGGAGTAGAAATTCCCGGCGGCAAGCGCATCGACATCGCGCTGCGCTACGTTTACGGCATAGGCCCGGCGAACGCGAAAATCATTTTGGCCAAGGCTAAAATCGATCCGAGCATTCGCGCCAAAGATTTGGATGAATCGCAACTTTCCCAAATCGTTCACGCGATTCAGGAAGGCAAATATGTGATCGAAGGCGATCTACGTCGCGAACTCGGGATGAATTTGAAGCGCTTGCAAGGTATTAAGTGCTATCGTGGTGTTCGTCATTTGCGCGGTTTGCCCGTGCGCGGACAACGCACTTCGACCAACGCGCGCACGCGCAAAGGCCCGCGCAAAACTGTCGGCGTGCAACGCAACCCGAACGCCAAGACTGGCATTCACTAATTTTTGAACTATGGCTGAAGAAATAAAATCGAAAAAAGCTGCTCCTAAAAAAGAAGCGAAACCAGAAGCGGCTGAAAAGTCGGCAAAAGCTCCTACTGCTGAAGGTCAGGCGAAACCTGCCAAGAAGGAAAAAGGTGCTCCGGGCGCTCCTGAAACTCCAAAGGCCGCTGCGACTACTGAACCTGTTGCCGCTCCCGCTGCGCCAACCGCCGCCGAATTGCTCGCCGATGATCCGAACGCAAAAAAAATCATCAAGGTCAAAGGCGCGAAAAATATTTCCGTTGGTATCGCGAACATTCTCGCGACCTTCAACAACACGCACGTCGCTATTACCGACATGCAAGGCAACGTCCTCGGTTGGTCGAGCGCGGGCCGCGTTGGATTCAAAGGTTCACGCAAAAGCACCGCGTTCGCTGCACAGCAAGTTGCTCAGGACGCCGCTCGTCAGGCGATGTCTCACGGGATGCGCGAAGTTGAAGTCCGCGTTAAAGGTCCCGGCTCTGGTCGTGAGTCCGCCATCCGCGCTCTTCAAGCAATCGGCTTGGAAATCAATACGATCAAAGATGTCACTCCTGTTCCGCACAACGGCTGCCGTCCGCGCAAACAACGCCGCGTTTAATTCGTAAATCCAAATTCTTAAATCGTAAATTTTTATGGCTCGCTATACAGGTCCTCGCACAAGAATCAGCCGACGTTTCGGCATCCCAATTTTTGGTCCGTCGAAATATTTGGAACGCCGCAACTACGGTCCCGGCGTTCACGGCCCGAA
>JBDSLX010000342.1:0-3864 GCA_039916145.1 Verrucomicrobiota bacterium
CCAGACACTTGCGGACTTGCGCTTTCGTGGTGCCGGGTTCGAGTCCCATGAAGGTGTAGGGAAAATTATTGCCGACGTTGTTGTGTTGCGGCGGAAAATAATACGACTCCGGTTTGCCTTCCTGCCCGACGAGTTTCGCCTGCGCCTGATTCTGGTGCATGTGATGCGGAATCGGCCCCATGTTGTCGAAGAATTTGGAATAGACCGGCCACTTTTTATATTTCTTCCAAATCTTGTCGCCGATGATGGTCGCGCCGCATTCGGCGACGGCTTGTTGCAAAGTGAAGCGTTGATTGCCGACAACGCAATAGCTGAGGCCTTCGTCGGGCGTGCGATTTTCGTTGGCGCAAGGAGTCGTCGAAGCGAACCAGCGTTCGTCGATGCCGCCGCGATTCAAACCGAACGCATACAAATCGTCGGGGTGAAGTTTGAGGCGTTTGCCCGGTTGCAAAAATGAGCGTGGCACCCAACACGGCGCGAGGCGCAACAATCCGCCTGTTTCGAAAAGTTCATTTTCGACGAGTGATTTTACCTTGTTCTTGACGGTCTTGAGTTGGTTGATGTTTGTGATGCTCATAGATAATGCGTGAGGTTGTTTTTTAGAAATGCAGTTCAGCTTTCCCATGGATTGATGCAGGCGAGCAAAGCCAAGATTTCCGGCTTCGTCAAATTGTTTAGTGTTGAAAGAAAAAACCTGAAGACGTGACAGATCACGCGGCCAAAGGGCGAACACTGAGAATCTCGTCGGCGCGCAATGATTCCAACGAAGATTCCGGCACACATGTCACCGCGATGGTTTCTCCAATGGCGTTAAAAACTTCAATTGAATAGCCCTCGGTTCCGTCAGGAGCGATGTGGTGGTCCACCAACTTTACCAAATCGCCACGTTTCAGGCCGGATTCGGGCACGTCGGAACTCAAGGCGACATCGGTATAAAGTTTGAATTTCATAACGTCTTCTTCAATGGATACAACGTGACAAATTTTGTTTGCCCTGACAAGCGCTCGGTTATCCAAATACTGCGAATGCGTAAGACCTTTCCGTTTGGCCCATTCAATTCGCCACGGATTTCATAATACTGCCCGAAGCTGTTTTCTACAGCTGGAGTGGCTGGACGATTCAATATTTGCTCGCGAAGATCCGTTTCCAGTTGCGTCGAATTCTCCAAGATATAACCAGCCGTCGCCAAAAATTTTGATTTATCTCCTTTTCTCTGCCTCACCAGCAAATATCCGGAAGCTTTGCTTCAGCAATGATGGCGTCGCTCGAAAGTTGCACGCGCGATTTATTTCTTAAAGTTCGCTGCTTTCGCTTTGCCCACGGATTCGATGTAGGCGAGCAAATCTAAAATTTCGTCTTTCGTAAAGTTGTTTACTAAACCTTCCGGCATTGGCGAAAGCTTGGCGGCTTTGCGCTCGGCGATGTCGGATTTTTTAATTTCCGTTCGGTCGGCCGTGAAGGGGTTTAATTGCATGACAAGTTTGTCAGCAGTTTCGTCCACGATACGGCCTGTGAAATCGTCACCATCTTTTTTGACGACGGTGAAATTTTGATATTGGTCGGAAATAACTTTCGACGGCTCAAGGACAGAATCCAAAATATCGCGGCGCGCATATTTGCTGGAAGTGGCGGTGAGTTCCGGACCGACCGCGCCACCTTCGTTCCCGAAACGATGACAGAGAATACATTGCGCATCGGTGAAGGCGGCTTTGCCTTTTTCAAAATTGCGTCCGGAACCGACTTGTTCGAGAGAAGATTCGAGGTCTGACATCTTCCATTCTTTAACGAACTTGCGCTCTTTCGCGGGAGCTTTTGGTGTGGCGTCTGGTTTTTTGTCGGCGATGAAATCGGCCAGTTCAGTTTTTTCCTCGGTGGACAAGTTAGCAATCGCATCGTTGCGGATGTTCACGAGATATTTACCATAGCTCGCACCATCGCCGTAATCACGGCCCGCTTCTTTGAACCATTGCAATATTTCCGGCGGATGTGCCCGGCCTGCGCGCGCCTGGTCTGCCCAAACTTTATACTCCTGTCCGCCGGGATAAGTTGATGCGGGTTTGCCATCTTGCTCTGCTGACTTGAACCATGAAAAATATTTCTTCCGCTGATCCATGGTCCACCCTGTCTTCAAGTTTCGAAGATTAAAAATGTATTCGATCTGTTCCTCTTGCGTCTGTGCTTTGTTGAGCAACGCCAGCGTTTTCTCCGCGACACCCGGCGCTTCCAAATAAACCAGCAACTGGCACAGCTCGCGATTCAGGGCTTGAGTTGTTCCGGGATAATATTGATCCAGTTTTTGCGTCGCGATTTGCGCGATTTCCGCTTCCGGTTTGCCCTGGCGAGTAAAGCTCAATTCAATGACGCGAAGTTTTTCCAGCTTTTGAAATTCATCCAGCGACGTCACTGGAAAATTCTTCAACGCCAGTAACAAATCGCGTTGTGTTTCTTTTCCACCGACGCGCGCCAACGCCAGCAACGCAGTCAAACCGGCATTCGCATTGGTTTCGTTTAGAGCGCGATCTTTCCACTCGGAAACTGGCTGGCTTTCAATGGCAATGCGTGCGGCATAACGAATCCAACGATCATCGCTGCTCAAATGCGGCCAAGCGAAATCCACCGCTTTGGGATTTATTTTGCCATCGAACGATTCGAGTTTGTGTCGCAGTTCACGCGCTTTCTTTGCGTCGCGTTCCGAAGCGATTTCGCTGTCGATTTTCTTTGGCTCCTTTATTTTTTCGCCAACGTAAGTCACGCGATACAAACCCGACTGCGTGCCGCGTCCGCCGGTGATGAAATACATCGCGCCATCTTTGCCGAAATCCATGTCGGCGACGTTGAGCGGTTTTCCCTGCACGAAAACTTCCGGCGAACCTTTGTAAGTCGCGCCTTCCGGTTGAAAATGAACGGCGAAAATTCTTCCATACGACCAATCCATCGCGAAGAGCGCGCTTTTATATTTTTCGGGGAAATTACTTTTCGTCCCGAACTTCACGCCGGTGGGCGAACCGAGTCCGATGTTGGCGGCGGCGGGCAAAGTGTCGGCGTAATAGGCCGGGAATTTTCCCGAACCGGAACGCCAACCGTATTCACCGCCGATGACCGCGTGAATGATTCGTGTCGGGCGATACCACGGCAAACCCCAGTCCCATTCCATGTCGCTGTCGAAACCGAAAATTTCTCCATCGGAATTGAAATCAAAATCGTAAGTATTGCGAAAACCAGCGAGCAACAATTCCCAGTTTTTTCCTTCGGCATCGGTGCGCAAAAGGTGGCCGGCGGGCGATAAAATTCCGACCGCGTGACCATTCGCATCCCATTGGCGCGGCAACATTTGATCTTCCTGATAATTTTTGTGCGGTGACGTTTCCGAAATGCCATCCACCAGTTTCGTGTGGTTGCCGTTCATCATGTAAATCATTTTGTCCGGCCCAAGAACGAGCGCGTGATAACCATGTTCGCCTTCGCCCGGAACTTTTTCCAAAAACGAAACTTCATTCGTGTCGAACTGGTCGTTTTTATTGCTGTCAATCAAGCGATACAAACCGGTTCCTTCCGGCCCGTGACCGTTGACGTAAAGGCTGTCGTGCGCGTAAAGAAGTCCCATCGCTTGATGCACGGGTGCGGGAATTTTTTCCATTTTCGCGATCTGACCTTTGCGGTCGAGAGTGATTCTCCAGAGCGGCATGTCATCGGCTTGCGGAGAAACAATCAATCGGCCTTGGTCATCGGTGGTCATGCAAATCCAGGAACCTTCGCCGGGTTGAGCGGATTTGAGCAATTCCACTTTGAAGCCAGGAAGAAGAACCAAATCTTCGGCGCGAGTGGCTTGTGCGACCTTCATCACATCGCCCCATGGCGCGACGC
>JBDSLX010000343.1:0-9856 GCA_039916145.1 Verrucomicrobiota bacterium
ATCTCGTCTCTTCCGATCCGGAAACCCCGGCTACCATAGCCGCGCTGCAAAAAATGAAAACTGAGTTGCTGCGGCTTATGAAAGAGTCGCCATAAAACTTTTATCGAGGTAAAAAGAGGAAATAAAAACTTGCACTCTCCTCGAAGATTGCTAGGTTCTCCGCTCCTTAAATCAAAAAAGGTTTTTATGGCAAGAATTTGTGAATTAACTGGCGTCGGTCCAATCAAAGGCAGCCACATCTGGCGCAGTGGTAAAGCGAAGAAAAAAGGCGGCATCGGCACGCACGTCACCGCGATCACCAAACGGCGTTTCATGCCGAATCTCCAGCGCGTCAAAGCGTTGATCAACGGCGAAGTGCGTTACATCCGCGTCACCGCCAGCGCGATTAAAAAAGGTTTGGTCACCAAGGCGCCGAAACGCACCTGGAAAAAGGGCGACGATAAGAAGGCGAAGGCGAAAGCGAAAGCTTAACTGGCTTTAAAACCAATTTACGAAGTGGCGTCCGAAAGGACGCCATTTTTATTTTCCCTTAAAACGATGCATGGTTGCTCGTTTCATTTCGCGATCTGATTCGCGCTTCTTGATGTCCTCGCGCTTGTCGAATTCTACTTTTCCTTTGCCAACTCCGAGTGCGACTTTGACTTTGCCGTTCTTCCAATAAAACGAGAGCGGGAAGATCGCGTGGCCTTTGACCGAAGCCAGCCCAAACAGTTTTCGAATCTCGCTTTTGTGCAAGAGAAGTTTGCGCGGCGCTTTGGGCTTATGATTCTCGCGATTGCCGAAGGAATATTCGTCGATGTGCGCATTGTAGAGCCAGACCTCATTCTTTTCGACGCGCGCAAAGGCGTCGCTGATTTGGCCTTTGCCACCGCGTAGCGCCTTGACCTCCGTGCCGTGCAACACGATTCCCGCCTCGAACGTGTCGAGGATATGATAATCGCGCCGCGCCTTAGGATTGTTCACGATGTCGGCCATAAAGAAAAAGCCAGAAGGCAAACCTTCTGGCCAGCGCCTGAGATTGAATGCGGCTAACTGCTGCGTTTCCGCTTTTTTGGAGCGGGCTGAGTTTCTTCGGGATTTTCCAGAAGGCTGAAATCCATTTTGTCTTCGATGATTTCCAATAATGCAACGTCGGCAGCACCCAGATGAGCCGTGTCGGCCAGTAACGGGCGGCCTTGACTGCCGCCGGTGGTTAGCTGCCGGACGCGGCGCGAGACCAGATTCACCAAAACGTTGGGGTTGCCAACTTTTGCCAATGCTTGTTTTACAAATTCGCTGTTCAAAGTTTCCCTTTAGATAAGTTTTTAAGAGCCGGTAAAGTTACTGGACGAAGTCTTGAACGCAATAGAAAAATTCCGCTCGCCGGGGTTTTCTCGCCGAACGAGCCAGAATGATGTGGGGAAAAAGAACTAAACGCCTTCGCAATATTTGACCAGGCGGTCGTTAACAAAGACGCGATTCCTTTGTCCGAACAAAAGTTTTCGTTCTTTCTCGATCTTAACGGCAAATTTTTCCTCATTTCCAACGACAAACACATGGAGTTCTTTAACGGGTTCATCAAAAAGTCGGACGTGTTTTTTTACCGGCTTCTGATTCACCTTGATCGTTAAGGTTCCCAATAGTTGATTGAATTCATAATCGATTGTGTGTTTTTCGGCATCACCGATTTCCAAAGAAAACTTCATAGAGGTGTTGGTTATTTTGTTTCGTTAACTGCGGTTGAATTGCTTCTCGCGCAAAACGCGTGCCAGCACCACTGGCCCGATCCCCCTATCCGCAGCATCTCCAAGGCTCCTCGGATTCCCCTTGGAATTTCCCCGAACGGTTCGAAATCCAAATGTGATTGCGGCGTGACCGACATTTAAGAACTGCCAAATTTTTAAAAACCGTGTCCTGATTCAGTGCAAAAACTCACGTCCTGCCCCGTGTTCTTCCTTCCAAGACTAACGCATCCGAAGTTTGATCGGATCAGATTAATGCTTGGCTGTTTTTGTCCCGAAGGTGGGAATGCATCGCCACCAATCAAAGCCGCCTAAGCGAATCCTACCGAAAATTGAAAAGTGTAAACTCATGACTTCTTTCAACACGCATTTTTCCTTAGTATAACCTCGTGAATTTTATTCGCCTCGCAAAGCACGTTTAATTTGATTAAACAAGTTTGCTGAGTTAACCAATGAGCGCTCCAAGTTTTCCTCCGGGAATAAAAAATATTTTTCTCTTCACGGTTTTCAACGCGCTCTCGTATCAAATTATTCTGAGCAGCCCGATGGTTCTTTACGCCAAAAGTATGGGCGCTAGCGCAACGGTGCTGGGAATTATCGCGGGAATGTTGCCGATCCTGGTTGTTTTCCAAATTCCCGCTGCAAAACATGTCGAGCGGGTTGGCTATAAAAAATTCATTTACGCCGGATGGGGAACACGTGTTTTGTTTATCGTCGGCATGGCGCTCGTTCCGATCTCAGGAGGTTTCCTGGATAAGACCACGCAATTGGCGCTGCTGCTGATGTTGCTATTTGGCTTCAATCTTTCGCGCGGAATTTCCAGTTGCGCGTGGTTGCCTTGGATGACATCGCTGATTCCCTCGGCGTTACGCGGACGATACTTGCTCCGCGACGCGGCGTTCCTAAATGTCGGGAGCTTTGCGGTTTTTTTGATTGCCGCATTCAGTCTCGGCGCGCATCCCCACGCATGGCAATTCGCCCTGCTCTTCGCCTTTAGCGCCGCAATGGGCGCGACCAGTTTGATTTTTGTCAAACGCATTCCCGAACCTGAAAAAACGGAACACATCCGCACTTCAACCGAACCTGTTCCGTGGAAAGAAATCGCAAGCTACACGCCGTTTCGAAAATTACTTTGGATGAATTTTGCGTGGTCATTCGCTTACGGCGGAATGAACACCTTCGTCATCGCATTTTTGAAAACCGAAGCTGGCCTCGTCGAACGCGACATCATGCTCGTCAGCGCAACGACTTTCATCGGCGGTTTGGCGAGCCTCTGGTTTCTCGGATCTCGTCTGGATCGATTCGGCAGCAAACCGGTTCTCACTTTTTCCATGCTCGCGTGGATTTGCATTTTAGTTGGCTGGATTTGTTTGGCCGGGAAAATATTCGCTCCGCTGCTTGGTGTATTAATCACTTTACAATTTTTGATGGGACTTTGCGCATCGCTTGTGGCTCTGTCCAACACGCGTCTTGCCATGGCCATCGTTCCGCCGATGGGTCGCAGTCATTTCTTCGCGTTGTTTTCAGTTGTGGCAAATTTAACTTTGGGGCTTTCTCCCATTTTGTGGGGACTCTCGATTGATGCATCTCATTCGCTAAACTGGCACTGGCGCGGGTTTGAGTTAAATCGCTTCAGCCTTTTTTTCACAGTCGTGGCGCTGATGTTTTTGGTGACACTCGCCCTCTGTCGCAGGCTCGAAGAACCGGAGGCCGCCAGCATGGAAGATTTGCTCCGCGATATTCTGGAACAATCTCCGCTCCGATTCTGGCTCCGATTCTGGCCGAGAAGTTGATTGAAAAATTTGCGAAAAAATAATTCGGCGTTGAGACAGTTGTCCTGCTAGATTCCCCGCGTTGGTCCGGAGGAATCCAACAGTCCACTTTCGCTGAAACCCATTTTTATTAAGTCGTGAAATTTAAATTACTTTTTTGTGCAGGTTTGTTGTTTGGTATTTTTTCGAGCAACGCGGCCACGCTGGCGTCATTCCAGGCCGGAGATGGCGGTTGGCACATGGGCACACTCGCCGTCGGCAATCTGGACAACGACTCGCAATTGGAGATCGTCGTCCCCTATCGCAATTTGCAAGGCCAATGGTTTCTCGACGCCTTCAAATGGAACGGCGCGCACATCGCAGGATTTCCTTACGCCAGCGGCAGCGAGGAGATGAATGTTTCTCCAACGCTTTACGATTTGGATCGCGATGATCGACAGGAAATAATTTTTACACGCGGAACCAGTCTCATCGCGTTGCGTGGAAACGGCACGCTCGTCTGGTCGAATTCTGTGAATGCCGCAAATTATTTTCCGCAAGCCGGCTTCCAGGCTTTTACCAACGGCTTTTATTGGACGGCGGACAACGCATTCCGCTCTCGACTGCCTTCGACCGCAGTTTTCTCGTCGCAATTTTCTTCGCCCATCGTCGCCGACATCGACGGCAACGGCACCAAAGAAGTCGCGACGGCGTGGAAAATTGATCCCGACAGCACCAGTGGAAATCAGGATTACAATCCGCCGATCAACGACATTTTTGGTTTTGGCGAATGGGGAACTGTTGGCGAGTCGTGGTCAGGCGCGGCGATTTTTTTTAATGCCCTCACTGGCCAGAGAAATCTCACCTATCAAATTCATCAACTCGTCGAAGCGGGACTTGGAGTTGGTCAAGCGGACTCGGACAAAGCGCTGGAAGTCTATGTTTTGAATGACAGCGACAGCATCGTGTGTTTCGACAAAACACAACCGCACGGATTTCACGGCAACGGCATGTTGCACAAAATGTTCGGAAAAAATCTGCGAATGACTACCGGATTTTACAAACAAGCGATTGATATTTATCCCTCGGATATTGACGGCGACGGCCTGGATGAATTGCTTTCTGTCACGACACAATTCAACTGCCTTTGGCAACCGCACGACTCGTTGCTCGACGATGACGGCGCGCTGATGTGGCGCAAATGGAAACAGCCGGTCACGATTACGAACAACAACGGTTGGTTCAATAACGCCTGCATGTTTCCCGTCAATCCCGACCACGACAATCACATCGATGTTTTTGGGTTCACCCATTCGCACGAAATTACTTTTCGTTATTGGGACGGAATCAATTTTGTTGATCGCGCTGGCTGGCCGAAAAATTTTGCGCCATTCATTCCGACGCCACCGGTCGTGGGCGATGTTGATGGCGACGGTCAGGAAGAAATTCTGATCGGCACTTACGATCCAGTCGCGACTCCTTCGAGCGGAAATCTTTTCATCTACGCGCTCAACGGAACTTTGAAACAAACCATTTCCGTTCCCGGCGGATTGAAACACATTCCCTTTCTCGCGGACGTCAACGACGATGGCTCGTTGGATGTAATTTATCGTTCGCTCGCCGGACAAATTTACGTGCAGAATTTCGGGGCGACCAGCGCGACGAATGTTTCATGGGCAACTCATCGTGGCAACGCGCAGCGCGACGGCATTCGCGGCAAATCCCTTTTTCCGCCGAATACTCCGCTCATTACGAAACGCGATGGTGGATTTCGCAAAGCGTCATTTCAATGGAGCACCGTAGCGATTACCAATGCAAATGCGTTTCGAATTTATCGCGCCGATCAGGCGCAAGGCCCGTTCACATTGATCGCAACGCTTCCCGCCAACGCGACGAATTACGCCGATTTCGGACTGCGACTTGGCTGGCAATATTTTTACGAAGTCGCCGCCGTTGTTGGCGTGAATGAAATTCGCTCCGCGCCATTTCCCATTCTCTCGATGCTCAACAGCAATCTCGTCGCGAACGGCGGCTTCGAAGAAAATGACAACAGCCATTGGGACAAATGGGACACCGGAAATATTCCGTGGACAAACATGATCGGTTCCGCCAGCCAGGTTTACCAAGGCAAACAATCGATGGAAGTCACGTTGCAAAATCAGACGACGACCGACACCATCAATCAATATGCACAATATGGAACTCCGCGCGCCTATATCCCCGTCGTGGCTGGAACGATGTACAGCTTTGGCGGATTTTTCAAAAGTGCCGGGCTGAATCAAGCGACCAAGCATTGGTTTGAATGGACTTCGAGTCTCACGGGAGAAAACACCAATGCGCGGCCCGCTGTGCCCTATCCAAATTATTTCACGCCGCAATTTTCCATTGGCACCGGCGCGACTCCGTGGACTTATCTGAATCGCGTGTTCACATTGCCTCCCGGTTTTCCCAACGTGGAATTGCGCCACCGATTTTCCAGTGCGCAACCGGCGAACGGTTCCATTTACCTCGACAATTTATTTTTTCGCACACTGCCACAGCCTTCCGATTTACGATGGACAAATCTCCTTTCGCTCGGCGCCAGTTGGCGTTATCTCACCGCAACTCCATCCGCAAATTGGTTCGCCACAAATTTCAATGATTCGGCATGGCCCACGGCTTCGGCAAAATTCGGTCGCGGCAGCGGGCCAACCAATGTCGTCACGCAATTGCCCGCCAACCAACCGGCGTACTATTTTCGGAAAACTTTTTCAGTTACGCAGACGAATCTCGAAGAATTTTTGCTCGCGGCAACTTGCACGGATGATTACGGCGGCGTGATTTATCCGCTAAAAATTTTTCTAAACGGAACCGAACTCATTACTTCCGGTATCGAAGCGGTCAGCAGCACGGGAAATGAAATCAAATATTTCGACCTCGCTCCGTTTATCAATTTGTTAAAACCGGGAACAAATACCCTCGCGGTCATCCTGAACAACAATTGGCAATCAACCTGGGACAACATCGCCTTCGATTTGTCTTTAAAAGCGATTCCCGTGGCAGAGGCGCGGATCAGCGCGCTTCGATACACTGCGGGAAACGTTGAGTTACAAATTTCGGCGAGTCTCGGAACGTCGTGGCGCGTTGAATCTTCGGTTAGTCCTTCCGGCCCGTGGCAATTGGTGCAAACGCTGCCCGCGCTCTCGACAAGTCCACTTTGGATTACGGATCTTGGCCAAAACCTGCTGGGACCAATTTCATCAACGCCCGTTCGATTTTATCGACTCGTTGCGAACTAATCCTTGGCTGGTTTGGCCGGGGGCTTAGGCGCGGCTGATTCTGTTTTGGCTGGCTTGCTTTCCGTTGGACTGCTCGCCGGTTTGGTTTCGCCGCCTCCAGGAGAATCTTTTTTCGCCGCCGCTTTATATTTGTCGCTTCGATAATCAGTGATGTAAAAACCGCTCCCTTTGAAAATCAAACCCGCGCCCGCGCCAATCAGTTTCTTAACTTTTCCTTTGCCCCATTTTTTTTGGCCGCAAAGTTCCTTGGGACAAACGCTCAACGTCTCCTGCGACATCGATTGATGCTTCTCAAACTTGTGGCCGCATTTTGAGCAAAGATATTCGTAGGTTGGCATAATGATTTAAAATTTATCCGCCAATGCAACTCATAGAGCGTTGGGGTTGAACGAACTCAGGTTCGCCGATGTGATGTCGAGCTTCTTTTTGCCAGACCACGTCCTGAAGTTCATTCCGAATGGTTTCATCGTCCGCGTTGTCGCGGAGCAAGGCGCGGAAATCATGTTCGTTCGCGCTGAAAAGACAGGTGCGGATTTTTCCGTCCGCCATCAAACGGATGCGATTGCAATGCCCGCAAAATGGCTCACTCACGGGAGCAATGATGCCGATTTCGCCGCGCCCGTCGGGAAACTTCCAGCGTTTCGCTGTTTCCGATTTGTTTTCTGATTTCACTGATTGCAACAAAAAACGCGTTTGCAGCCGCTGCAAAATTTCTTTGGCTGGAACCACCAGTTCCTTTTGCCAGGCCCGACCGGAATCCAGCGGCATAAATTCAATGAAACGAAAGCTAAGATTTTTTTCTTGCGCAAATTCCGCGAGCGATTCGATTTCGTGGTCGTTGATGCCGCGAATGACGACGGCGTTCACTTTCACCGGATTCAAGCCAAGTTGCTGCGCCAGTTCGATGCTTTCCAAGACTTCGTTTAATCCATCGCGGCCCGTAATTTTTTTGAAGTTGTCGGCATCAAGCGAATCCATGCTGAAACTGATTCGCTTCAATCCAGCGTCACGCAACGCTTTTGCTTTTTTTTGAAAAAGAAATCCATTCGTCGTCATCGCCAGATCGGTGATGCCGGGAATGCGGGCGATTTTCTCAACGAGAATTTCAATTTGGCGACGCAAAAGCGGTTCGCCGCCGGTCAAACGAATTTTCTGAATTCCCAAATCCACCGCGACGCGGACAAGTCGCTCGATCTCTTCAAAAGTCAGGATTTTTTCGTTCGATTGCCATCGGCGCGCAATCGGCGTGGGATTAGGAAGATTCGCCCAGCGACCACGATAAAAATTCAACGCTGCCTCCGTTTCCGGCAGGCAATACAGGCAGCGGAAATTGCAGCGGTCGGTCACGCTCACCCGCAGGTCTCGCATGACGCGGCCATGCGAATCGATGAGCAGATTGGGTCGGATCATTTCGGCGGCGCGTTGGTTCCAGACTGAATTTTCACACCGCCACTTTGCTTCAATTCTACATTAAGATTTACATTCGTGCCAGGCACGGCGGGCGGCGGGACGGGTTTGATTAAAGCTTCCGCACCTTTTTGGGTCGTTACTCCATAAATGCCGCGGCGAATCCATTCGAGCCGCCGCGCGATGGAGAGTTCATCCTTCAGCTTGTTGACCTGTTCGCGCAGAACGGCCAAATCGTTAAATTGTTTTTCCAACTCGGCTTTTTCCACCTGCAAACGTTTCAGCTCGCGCAGCAAAAATGTGCGGTCCCCTTCCGAAGCAGCCAGTTTCTTTTCGGTATCCGCAATCAATTTTTCGAGAGTTCCGAGCGACGTGTTCAACTCCGTCATTTTCGAGGTCATGTCGTCGTTCTGACCTTGCAGTTCCGCAATTTTCGCATCGCGTTTCGCCATTTCGGCGGCAGCAGCTTCGGCAGCGGCCTTCGCATCAGCCTGCGCTTTGGCCAGCGTCGCGGAAACCGTGACAAACTCATTGGAGACACTTTGCAATTCGCGGGTGCGTCCGGACAAATTAGTTTCCAATGTCATATTAACCGTCTTTAATTCCTCCACTTTGCCCTGTGTTTCCTTGACGTTATTGGAAAGGGTGTTGATTTCCGCTTGAGCTGTTTGGTGCTCATGCACCGCCTGATTGTGGCGCACGAGCAAACCGATTCCCAGGCCAACCGCGACCAGAACTAAAATGATTAAAACGACTCTGCCTTTCATGTTTTTTAAGGATGCGCGAAGAAACTTTTTTGGCAAGTCTCTAACCACGCCTTGATAAATAGACTCGCGCGTTTACATTGTGTTTATGGAAATTCCACATGAGGTGGCTGTGATGACGTTGCCGAATGCCACTCTTTTCCCTCAGGCATTGTTGCCACTGCATATTTTCGAACCTCGTTATCGCCGCATGCTTGCCGATGCCCTTGAATCGCACCGCATGTTTATTGTCGCGATGCAAAAACCGAATTGCGTGCGCGAAACCCCTTCGACCATTGCGGGACTGGGCTTGATCCGTGTGGCGGTGGATAATCCAGACGGCACCACACACCTCATTTTACAGGGAATGACGCGGGTCAAGATGGCCGAAACCGTTCGTTACAAACCGTATCGCGTGCAACGAATTCGTCCCTTGCAAGCCACGCCCAGCGACAATGTGCGGGTGGATGCCCTGCTCGCCAAGGTGCGCGACCTTGTCACCGAGCGAATTGAACTCGGATTCCCGTTCCCCTTTCCGCTCGCGCCGAAACCGGGAAAGAAAAAACATTCCGGTTCGATGACCCTCAAAGAAATTGTCGGTTATCTCGATAAACTGCATGATGCTGATCAGGTGGCAGATTTAGTTTCTTGCGCCTTGTTGGCGAGGGCCGTTGAGCGCCAAACCATTCTCGAAACGGTCGATGTCGAACCGCGCCTGAAACATCTCATTCATTTTTTGATGGCGGAAATCAAGCAGCACAGAAAAGATAATCCCCAATGAGCACCAATGAACCCGCCGCCGATCCGATGGCCAATGCGAGCCGCGAAGAAATTATCTCCGCAATGTTCGCTAATTTAATCATTCAACAAACAAATATGGCTTTCATGTTTCTCGGGCGCGTGCCGCATCCGGAAACCGGGGAAATTATCCAGGATTTGGAAAGCGCGAAATTTTT
>JBDSLX010000344.1:0-11630 GCA_039916145.1 Verrucomicrobiota bacterium
TTCATGCCGCCGTTATTCGGGGCTATCCTGCCGAACTTGCGTGGTCGGAAGCCGGAACAGAACCAAATTTTTGTGTTCAATTTGGCACCACTAATCGACTGTGGTCAGTTCCTGCCGCAAGTAAATCTGAAGCAATTTCTACAATGCATGATTTGATTAATTCTTTTCCAGTTTTACCCAAACAATCGGAAATTCTTATCGAATTACCAATGAGTTTAAATCGGCACTGGGGAGATGAAAACGAAAGAGAAGACAATTGGTATCGTTGGAATGTCGAGGCAGTTGACAAAAAGCGTTTTAAAATAAAAGGTGTTTCAATTGCCAGTCCCATCGATGTTTTTACATTGGGCTATCGGACCGCCCCAGACCACGTTTTACTCAAAACTGCTCCTTCCATTGGCGTTCTTGAATATTTTTACAATCATCATGGAACTGTTGCAGAAGTGAATGTGCGGTTGGTCGAAATTGAGTGGCCGAAAAAACCATAACAAATCTAAAATGAAGAAACCCGCATCTGCTTACTCCACCGGAAGTTTCGATCGTGTTCCCGCCGGTTGGAGCGCCGTGTTTCAGTATCGTTTCGTTAAAATCGCTTTCGCGTAATTTGACATTTGTATAACAGCACGCTACAAAACATCCATGCCTGCCACGAAGCCAATCCCCGTCCGATTTGAAAAAGATTTGCTTCGCTCACTCAACGAAGGCGCGCGGCGAACGCCGCACAAAAAGCAGGAATTGATTCGGATTACTTTGCGGCGGTATTTGCCAAAAGTGATTGAAGAAGAATCAATCAAGAAGACTGGACGCATCACCAACGTTGATCCGTGGTCGAAGTCCGTGTTGCGAGAGCTTTATTCAACTCGTGATCGTGAGTGGGAAAAAGTTGAGGACGCGGCCACTCGGGCGCAAGGCGCTCCGGATTTCGACGATTGATGAAAGCTTTCGACATTTACACCTGGAATTTTCCGGGCGCAGGCGAACATCCCGCCGTCATCCTCGGCACGGATGAAAGAATTGCCCACAAACCCAAGATCAATGTTCTGCTTTGCACCAGCCAACGTGTGAGCCGCCCGGCCAAAGCGGACGAAGTTTTACTCAACGGTGCCGACGGATTGGATTGGGAAACGTTGTGCAAATGCGACTTGATTTTTTCCGCGCCGAAAGAGCAACTCACCCGCAAACGTGGCACCATCACGATTGAGCGCCGACGCCAGATTGCAGAGCGAATCATTCGTGTTTTGGGTTTCGCCGGGCTATAAACTATCCTCCAACGCAAATGGAATCAAAACGACCGCGCCACGATTAAAGTTTGTCGTAATCGGCATCGAGCGGGTTGTCCCAGATTTTCTGAAAGGCGGGTTCGGACAAACGCGCGAAATCACGAACCACATCGCCGTCGCCATCGGGCGCGATGGCTTTGACTTTTGCGTTCGGTTTCAATTCGGCAGGTTTATCCAGCACGATGAACTTTCCGTCGAAATGCGCATTCAAAGTTCTCATGCAACCGACTTTAAATTTTCCCGCCACTGTTCTCAAGCTGCTATTTGAAAATGGTTTTTGTCCCTCGACAGCGTTGGCAAGGTTAGTCACTGAAGCGGACGTTTCAGCCCTTGCCGCAAATTAAATCCGTCTTTATTGTCTCTCCATGCAAGCTCACCGCACTGAAACCGTAGTTTCCGAAGATGGCGTTCTCACTTTGCGCGACCTGCCGTTTCGTCGCGGCGAGTTGGTGGAAGTCATCGTGTTGCCTTTTCCAAGTGCGCCGCCGTCCACGCCTTGCCCGTTGCGCGGCACACCCGTTTCCCTGAAGTCCCCGACTGAGCCTGTTGCCGAAGGTGATTGGGAGGCAAACGGGTGATTGTTCTGGATACGCACATTTGGATCTGGTGGATGCCTGACCAAATCATTGTAGCAAGAGCCCGCATTCTCGATGCAGAGATTGTAAGCACCGATAGCAAAATTATTTCTTATTCTCATGTCCGACATGCCGCCCCGTAAAATTTCCACCCGAACTTTCAATCGTGTTCCCGCCACTTGGAGCAACGAGGTCGAAACGATTTTGATCACCGAAGCGGACTTGGCAAAACGGATCAAAACTTTGGCACTGCAAATTGAGAAAGATTACACCGGAAAAGAAATGGTCATCGTTTCTCTGCTCAACGGCACGGTGATGTTTCTGGGTGACTTGATTCGCAATATTTCTTTGCCGTTGCGATTGGATTTCATTGGCGTGTCGAGTTACGGCGCGGGCACGGAATCCGGCGATCTGGTTTTCACGAAAGAATTGCGCCTCGATGTTCGCGGTCGCGATGTTTTGCTCGTGGACGATATTCTCGATACGGGTCGCACGATTTGCCGCGTGCTGGCGAAATTGCGACAACTGAAACCGCATGAAATCAAAACCTGCGTGTTGCTCGACAAACCGGAGCGGCGCGTGGAGAAAGTGGAGGCGGATTATGTCGGCTTCACTATTCCAAATAAATTCGTCGTCGGATACGGATTGGATTACGCGGAGCGGTTTCGCAATCTGCCGTTCGTCGGTGTGTTGAAACCGGAGATGTATCAATGATGGCGAACATCGAACATCGAACATCGAACACCGAACATCGAATTGGGCGATCCGGCACCTTCAGTGTTGGATGTTTGGTGTTCGATGTTCGATGTTCATTTGCCATTCCTTTCTAAATTTCATGCGCGTCTCCGTTCATTTCTATTCCTATTTCAAGGAGTTGACTGGCTACGCGGAAACGACGGAACAACTTTCCAGCGGAGCCACGATTGCTGATTTACAAAAGCAACTGATCGGAAAATTTCCGAAACTTGCGTCGATGCAAAAATCTACGTTGTTCGCTGTGGGAGTGGAATACCAACCCAGGGAATACGTGTTGAAACAAGGTGATGAAGTTTCATTATTTCCTCCCGTGCAAGGAGGATGATTTGAACGCGGAAATGAAACGCCAACTGACCATTTCACCAGCGCCTATTGACGAAACCGCTTTGGCTGGTCAGCGCGAAATGTCATCAGGCATGGGCGCGGTGATTTATTTTCTCGGCGTGGTGCGCGAAGCCGAAGGAGCGGAAAACATTTCTGCCATCGACTACGAAACGTTTCAGAAAATGGCCGAGCACCAGTTCCATTTGCTCTTTGATGAAATCGAAAAACGGTGGCCGATTGAATCCGTGCGGTTGGTGCATCGTATCGGCGTTGTGAAAGTGGGCGAGCCATCGCTCTGGGTAAAGATTGTCGCGCCCCATCGCGCAGAAGCATTCGCGGCGTGCCAATGGTTGATTGATGAAATGAAACGTGTTGTTCCAATCTGGAAAAAAACCTATTATCTAAAAAATGCGTCGTAATTTTTTCATACTGCCTTGGCTGGTTTGTATTTCGTTTTCCATGGTGGTCAACGGCGTTGAACCTGTCGTTCGGATGCTCGTGCCGGGTTTCACCGTTCAGGAATTGCCCCTGAAAATTTCCAATCAAAACAACCTGCGCTTTGCGCCGGATGGAACGCTCACCTCGCTCGGTTACGACGGAAGAATTCATCTCTTGCGCGATACCGATGGCGATGGTTTGGAGGATCGTGACGAAATTTTTTGGGACAAACCAACCATCACTGTGCCGGTGGGAATGTGTTGGTCGCCGGAAGGACTTTATGTTTCATCGCACGGGAAAGTTTCGTTGCTCTGCGACACCAACGTTGACGGAAAAGCCGACGAAGAAAAAATTATCGCCGATGGTTGGCCGCCGACGGATGTGGGATCGGGCGGCGTGGATGCAACATCGGTGACGCGCGATAACGAAGGAAATATTTATTTCGGTTTGCTCACGGCGGATTACTCAAATCCGTATCGAGTCAAAGATAGCGTCTCGCGTTACAGCACCAATGCAATTCGCGGCACGATTCAGAAATTGTCAGTGAAAACAAGGAAGCTTGAAACGTTCGCGACGGGGATTCGCGTTCCCTATAATCTCGCGTTCAACAAGGCGGGCGATTTATTCGTCACCGATCAAGAAGGCGAAACGTGGTGCCCAAACGGAAATCCACTGGACGAATTGAACCACATCATTCCGGGAAAAAATTATGGTTTCCCACCGCGCCATGAAAAATGGCTGCCCGATTTGGTGAGCGAACCGCCCGTGGTCGCGTTCGGCCCGCAACATCAATCCACGTGTGGTTTTGTTTTCAACGAACCGGAGCGGAAAAGCAAAACCCATCCTGGGCGCGCGTTGTTCGGGCCGAAGTGGTGGGAAGGCGATGCATTCGTTGCCGGGGAATCGCGCGGAAAAATCTGGCGCGTGAAACTGGTCAAAACTCCCAATGGCTATGTGGGAAAAGAATCCATTATCGCGCGCCTTTCAATGATGCCGTTGGACGTGGCGATTTCTCCAAAGGGCGATTTATATGTTTGTTGCCACAGCGGAAAACCGGATTGGGGAACGGGACCAAAAGGAGAGGGGAAAATTTTCAAAATCTCTTACGCGGATAAAACCGCGCCGCAACCGGTCGCGACCTTAGCGACTGGTCAGAGCGAAGTTCGCGTTGTGTTTGATCGTCCGGTGGATTCCTCCGTTACTAACCAACTTGCGGGAAGTGAAATTGAGTTCGGCGAATTTGTTTCTGCTGCCGATCGCTTTGAATCTTTCAGTCCCTCTTACAAAGTCGTTACCCTCCAACAACAGACGCCGCGCGGAAAGTTAAAGATTTTTTCTGCAAGAGTGGAGCGCGACCAGAAAACCCTCGTGCTTTCGACCGCACCGCATCCGCTGGCCGTCGGATACGCGCTGCCCATTCCCCACGTGAAAGCCAAAGGCGCAAAAGGAAACGGAGCGACCGTGGATTTGGATTACGACCTGAGCGGCACGCATGGAACACCGCGCCCAGAATGGATTCCGAAGACTGAACCCAGAGCGATTTTGCCAACGGAAAATCCTGAACTGGCGGGTGGCGATTTTCAGCGCGGCAAAAATTTATTTTTCGGCGACAAATTGAAATGCGCGACCTGTCACATGATTCGCGGCGAGGGGAAATTGATCGCGCCCGATTTAAGCAATCTCGTCAGCCGCGATCCCGGCTCTATTTTGCGCGACATCAAGGAACCAAGCGCGTCGATCAATCCCGATTACGTCGCGTTTAATATTTCGCTGACCGACGGTGATGACTTGAGCGGCTTCGTGCGCGCGCAGAGCCAGGAATCGCTCACGGTCCTCGGCGTGGATGGAAAAGAAACAGTGATCGCGCAAAAGAATTTGAAAGAGCTTCGCGCCAGTTCGGTTTCACTCATGCCGGCCGGTTTGCTCGATGGTTTGAAGGAGAGCGAAATTCGCGATCTGCTGATATTTCTAACTTCCGAGCCGCCGAAGCGGACTGGCAAAGAAGTCGCGCGCGTCTTGCAGGGGAGCGCGGACGTTCTCGCCCCCGAATCTAAAAAATTGGAAACAAGCGGACGAGAACGTCCGCGCTCCGAGCGCAGTGTGAAAATCATCTGGATCGCCAGCAAACAAGACCACGGTCCCGGCGAACACGATTATCCCGCCGCGCAAAAAATGTGGATTTCGCTCTTGAACAAATCGCCGGGGATTTCCGCTACGAACGCGTGGGAATGGCCGAGCGCAAAGCAGTTCGAGGAAGCCAACGTGTTGGTGTTTTATTTTTGGAACCACGATTGGAGCGAGGAGCGTTTGCGGCAACTCGACGAATTTTTAGCGCGCGGCGGCGGCGTGGTTGTTCTTCATTCCGCGACGATTTCCAAAAATCCAGAGCGATTGTCGGAATCCATCGGGCTGGCTTCTCAATCGGGTCGCACGAAATATTTGCACACGCCATTTGATTTGAAAATTTCCGTGACCAACGCGCTCACAGAAAATTTCCCGAAACAGATTCATTTTCTGGACGAGCCGTATTGGCCGATGATCGGCGACACGAACAAGATTACCATACTCGCGACGGTGAAACAGGACGGGCAAGACCAGGCACAGGTTTGGACGTTTGAAAAAGGAAAGGGCCGCGTCTTCGGCAGCGTCATTGGACACTACACCTGGACGCACGAAGATCCGTTGTATCGAATTCTGATTTTGCGCAGCATTGCGTGGGCAGCAGGGGAAGAGAATTCGCGATTCACGATTTACGATTGACGCGATGCCCAACTTTTTTTCCTAAATCGCAAATCCTTAAATCCCTTGCCTCCCGTCTGAACAGAAGCAAAACTTCCTTGTCTTTTTCAATGGTGAAATTTTCAGGAAGCACAATTTATTTTAAGACAATCCGCATAGTATTCGCGGCGATTTTATTTTTACTTGTGCTGGGCACACCTGCTTCCGCCGCGCCCTCACTGAAGGTGAGTCTTGACCGCGACACGATCAGTTTAGGCGAAAGCGCTACGGTGTCTTTTACATTTGCCGATGCTTCGCAAGCACCGCAACCAGCTCTTCCAGCGATGTCGAATTTACAAATCAGTTATGCTGGCCAATCGAGCCAGTTCACGAGCGTCAACGGGCAAGTCTCATCCAGCGTCACGCACAATTTCGTAATAACGCCGACGGCGGCGGGAGATTTTGTGATCCCGGCCATTCGCGTGAATGTGGGCGGAACAATTTTGGCGAGTCAGCCCTTGAAATTGAAAGTTGTGCAAGGCCAACCTCCTGCTACGGCTGTAGAAAAACTTCCCGCGTTCCTCAAATTGATCGTTCCAAAAAATCAGATTTATGTCGGCGAACCGATTCCAATTGAGATCCAGCTATATTGCCAGGACGCGCGCGACGTAAATATGCCTCAGCTTCCGAGCGAAGGATTTACCGTCGGCCAAATGCCGCAACCGGCGCAAACGCGGACGAAAGTTGGCGGGGAGGTTTATAACCTGGTGATTTTTAAAATGGCCGTCGCTGCCACAAAGGCCGGTTCATTGCCGCTTGGCCCCGCGAGTTTGAATCTGAAACTATTGATGGGGCCGCGCGATATTTTTGGGCAATACACTCAAGCGCGGCAAGTGTCGCTCAAGAGTGAACCGCAAACTATTCAAGTTTTGCCGCTTCCGACGACGAATCGCCCGCCGAATTTTAACGGCTCAATTGGAAACTTTTCCATGACGTTCAATGCTGGCCCGACCAACGTCGCGGTCGGTGACCCGATCACGCTGAAAGTAAAAATATCCGGGCGTGGTTCTCTTGATTTGCTTTCGCTGCCAGCGCAGAACGACTGGCGTGAATTCAAAACGTATCCGGCCACGAGCAAAGTGGAATCAGCCGACCCGCTCGGCTTGGAAGGAGCAAAAGCTTTTGAGCAAATCGTTGTGCCGCAAAATTCTGAGATCAAAGAATTGCCACCGTTTTCATTCAGCTTTTTCGACCCGAACCAAAAACAGTATCGGACGCTGACGAATGCAGCGATCCCGCTCGTGGTTCGCCCAACGGCCGCCACGCCACAACCAACCGTTTTTTCCAGCAATGCCGATGCAAAAGAGGAACGGCCTTCACGCGAAATCGTTCACATCAAGCCACAACTTGGAACTATTCACGCCGTTTCCGCACCGCTCCTTCAACAGCCGTGGTTTTTGATATTGCAGAGTGCAGCGCCGCTAATATGGATGGCGTTAGTGATTTCGCGGAAAAGAAAAGAGGCGCTGCAAAATAATCCGCGACTGAGGCGCCAAAAAGCGGTTGCCCAAATCATCGCGCGGGGTTTGAGCGACCTTTCGCAATACGCTGCGGCAAAGGAAACAGATAAATTCTTTGCCACGGTGTTTCGTTTATTGCAGGAGCAGCTCGGCGAGCGTCTCGATTTACCTGCTTCTGGAATTACAGAGGCCGTCATTGACGAAAGGCTTCGTCCGATGAGAGCCGATCCTGCGGCGCTCGACCTGGTGCACGAATTATTTCAAGCCTGCAACCAAGCCCGCTACGCTTCGCAAAGGACGAGTGAGGAACTCGCTTCTTATATTCCGAAACTGGAACAGGCCCTCGCAGAACTTCGGAAACTGAAATGACAAATCGGGAGACTCAAATAAGAGCAGAGCACGGCGGTATTTTCGCTCTGTGGGCTTTTGTAGTTTTTGCTTTTTTTGTTTCGCCGATAGTGAGCGTTCAGGCAGAAAATATTTCAACCGATTTCAATGAGGCGAACAAACTTTATGAACAAGGGAAATATTCGGAAGCGGCGGCACGCTATGAAACGATTCTTCAAGCAGGGTCTGTCTCCGCGCCAGTCTATTTTAATTTGGGAAATGCGTTTTTAAAATCGGGTCGCGTCGGTCGCGCGATTGCGGCGTATCGCAACGCGGAAAAATTGTCGCCTCGCGATCCCGATGTGCGGACGAATCTTCAATTTGCGCGGGAGCAGGCGGGTGGGGGAGCAACAGTACCGACATTGCGTTGGAGCAGTTGGATCGGAAGATTGACGCTGAACGAATGGACAATTTTGACGATGATTGTCGTGAGCGTTTTGTTTTTGCTTCTGGCAATTCGACAGTGGCGATTCAATTTGAAGATCTCGCTTAGGGGGTTCCTTATGCTGATTGGAATTTTGGGCGCATTTCTCCTCGTTTGTTTGGCGACGGCGATTCACCAGGAATTTTTTGTGCGGTCGGCGGTGGTGATTGTGCCCGAAGCCGTAGTTCGTCCGGGGCCATTCGATGAATCGCCGGGTGCATTTACTTTGCGCGATGGAGCAGAAGTTACCGTGTTGGATCAAAAAGAGAATTGGTTGCAAATTGCGGACGCCACGCAACGAACGGGCTGGTTGCCGGAAAAAAATGTGATGTCGATTGGCAGGTTGAGACAATCGAAAAAGTAGGAGACGACGTGAGGAGTCTCTATTTGAATTGAAAGAAATCAGCGTCTCGTTACCTCGACTGCTATAAGAATTTGTTCAGGAAAGCTCTTTTAATTTTCCAGTGCTGTCGCCAATTCTTTCCACGGGAATTTCCATGCGATCCAGCATCGAAAGGTAGAGATTCGTCATCGGCGTTTCTTTTTCAAAGCGAACGTGGCGCCCGAGTTGAATTGAGCCGCCACCGCGTCCGGCAAACAGCACCGGCAGATTATCATGATTATGAGCGTTGCCGTCGCCGATGCCGCTGCCGTAAACGATCATGCAATTGTCGAGCAACGTTCCTTCGCCTTCGGGAATGGATTTTAATTTTTCGAGAAAGTAGGCGAATTGAGTGGAGTGAAAATGATTTATCTTCGCGATCTTTTGCATCTTCGCCTCGTCTCCGGCGTGATGCGACAAATCGTGATGGCCTTCGGAAATGCCAATTGATTTGTAAGGCCGATTGCTGCCGTCGAAAGCCACCATCAGAGTGGAAATGCGAGTCGTGTCGGTTTGAAACGCGAGCGCCTGCAAGTCATACATCAGCCGGATATGTTTTTCAAAACCGTCTGGTCCGCCGGGAATTCCCGTGGGTCGAGTGGTGCCCGGCAAAGCAGTGGCGAATTTTTCCGCTTTTTCAAGCCGCTCTTCCAGTTCGCGAACAGCGGTCAAATATTCGTCTAACTTGCGGCGATCGGTGTAGCCGAGATTTTTCTGAAGTTGCTTTGCGTCTTCGAGAACGAAATCGAGAATGCTTTGCTGATAACGTTTTCGCTTCGCCAGATTTTCAGAAATTTCGCCGGAAGAATTATTGGCGAACAAACGCTCAAAAACAAAACGCGGATCAATTTCCGGCGGCATAGGCGTGGAGTCGCCTTTCCACGAAATGTTGGCCTGATAAGCGCAACTGTAACCTGAATCGCAGTTCCCTGCCTGCCTGTTTCCTTCGCAACCCAATTCGAGAGAACTGAATCGCGTTTCCTTCCCAATTTTTTGCGCGGCGATTTGATCCACAGAAATTCCGGCCTTGATGTCCACGCCTTGAGTTTTCCGCGGCTGGCAACCCGTAAGAAAGGCCGCAGAAGCTCGCGCGTGATCGCCCCCGCCGTCTCCGTGAGAGCGGGCTTTGTCGTGGGCCAGTCCGCTCAAAACAAGAATATCTTTCTGAAATGGTTTCAGCGGTTCGAGGATGTACGGAAAATCAAAATCCGCGCCGATTTTTTTTGGAGTCCAATCGGCCATGTTCGCGCCGTTGGGGACGTAAACAAACGCCATTCGTTTTGGAAAACTGTTTGGTTCGCGATTGGCTGCAAATAATTTCGTGACAGGCGACATCGCTTCCAACATCGGCAAAGCCATCGCAGTGCCGAGGCCGCGCAGGAAAGTTCGCCGTGGAATCTGCCATTTTTTGTGCATCGCTACGTTGACGAAGGTAGCTGGTGAAAACTTCAAAAACAAGAATGGAACCGGGAAATTTCTGAAATGAAAATCTCATTTGTGCAAAACATTGGCGAGAAAGCCGTCTGTTTTGAGCGCCTTTTGGGCGAGCGGAGCTTGACGCAAATCGAACTGCGGATTGAGCGCGAGCGCGCGTTTTAAATAATTTGAGCCAATGGTTTTTTCGCCGGAGGCGCGCGCAATCATTCCGGCGTGATAAAAAAGTTTTGCGTCTCGCGTTCCCAATCGTAGCGCCTCTTTCATTGCGGCTTTCGCTTCGGATAATCGTCCTGATTTAAAAGCCGTCCACGCGAGGGCGTCGGCTCCGTAAATATCTTTTCTCACCGCGTATTCGCTGGCGGCGCTGGCGTAGGCTTGTTCCAATTGCATGTCGTGATCGGCGTGGAAAAGCGCGAGCTGCCGATTTTGCAGTGTGCCGTGAACTTGCATGGAATGTTTTCCAAGCTCCTCGACGAAGGCATAAAATTTCGCGGCTTCTTTTTCTTGTCCCGCAACTTTGTGAAGATCGCCAAGGGCCGCGACGAAATCGGGAGCGCGCGCGGCCTGAATGGCTTCCCGATATTTCGCCATCGCTTCGCGCAAATCGCCGCGCGCTGCGGAAAGTTTGCCCATCGCCGCGAGTGCGTGGAAGTAGCCGGGAAATGTAATCAGCGCATCGCGATACTGGCGTTCGGCATTTTTGTAATCGCCAATCGAAAAAGCAACTTCGCCCAATTGCCAGCGGCACCACGCGACGGTTTCGCGCGGCGGATTCGTGAAATCAAGAAGGACAAGCAGCGCGTGGCGAAAATGTTGTTGCGCCTTTTGGGTTTGGCCGCGCAGCAAAGCGAGGCGAGCCAAACGCGTTTCGGTTTCAACCGTGCCGGGACTCAGTTGTTCCATCTGTTGAAACGCGGCGGCGGCATTTTCATAATCGCCTAATTCCAAAAGCGTGTCGCCTAACGTGGCGTAAGATTCTCCTTTTTCAGGAGCGAGTTTTACTAATTGCAACGCATGATCGCGGGCTTTGGCGAATCCGTGATTGGCGAATTCCGCGCGCGCCAGAATAATTAAACCGCTGAAATTTCTTTCCGCCGGAACGGAGTCAAGCGAAGCGCGCGCTGCTTGAAGGGCGAGCGGCAGAAAATCTTCGCTGCTCGTTTCGCGGACGCGTTGGAGATAGCAGGCCGCGAGTTTGTTTTGCGCGGAATAATCTTCGGGATCTCTTTTGACCCGTTCGGAAAAAAATCGAATGGAACTTTCCGTGGCGGCTCCGTCCGCAGGAAGCAACGTGGCTGCGGGAAACGAAAGCGGCGGGTTCGTGTTTGATATATTGGTGCGCGAGGATGGAAACCAAAAACTGGCCGCGTAAAAAATTAACGTGGCCAG
>JBDSLX010000345.1:0-4665 GCA_039916145.1 Verrucomicrobiota bacterium
TGGGAAAACAGAATCAGCACGCGAAATTTTGGGTTGGCCGTGGCGGGAAAATGGTTGAAGCGGTTTGGTGGAACTGTGGAGATGCGGTGCTGCCAAAAATTAGTTTTGACCTCGCTTTCACGCCGCAAATTAATGACTTCAATGGAAAATCTTCCGTGCAATTGAAAATTTTGGACTGGCGACCCGCGACTTGAATCTCATCCCAGCGCCGCAAACTTTTCACGTCCCTCCATCAGGAAATCAAGATAGTAAGACAAGCGGCTTTTCATTTCGACGCGCGGAACAATGGCGTCGATGAGTCCATGGTCGAGAAGGAATTCCGCAGTTTGAAATCCCGGCGGCAGTTCCGCTTGTGTCGTATCTTTGATGACGCGCGGCCCGGCAAAACCAATCATCGCTCCCGGCTCGGCAATAATGAGATCGCCGACGCTGGCATAACTGGCCATCACTCCGGCGTAAGTTGGATTCGTCAACACGCTGATATAAGGCAATTTATTTTTCGCATGATAGGCAAGCGCGCCGCAGGTCTTCGCCATTTGCATCAGGCTTAACATTCCTTCGTACATCCTCGCGCCACCGCTGGTTGAAACAATAATGACCGGCAAACCTTTGTCCGTGCCGGCTTCAATGAGACGGGTCAGTTTTTCGCCGACCACTGATCCCATGGAGCCGCCGAGAAAACTAAAATCCATCACGCCCAGGGCGACGCGATGCAAACCGATCTTTCCAATGCCGGTCGCCACGGCATCTTTGAGTCCGGTCAGTTTCTGATAATTTTCGAGTTTGCTCGTGTAGGATGAAGCCCCGGTGAATTGAAGGACATCCACGCTCGCCATCTCTGCGTCCATTTCTTCAAACGAACAGGTTTCGACCAGAGCATGAATTCGTTCCCGGGCGCTGATGGAAAAATGATGAAAGCATTTTGGGCAAACTTTCAAATTCTCATCCAGCTCTTTGTCGTAAACCATGCTGCTGCACTTCGGGCATTTCGTCCAAAGACCTTCTGGGATTTCGCGTTTCTTCGATTTTGATGAAGCCACTCGCGGTTTTTTAACGAACGTGGTTTGGGCGCCAGCCGGAGGCGGAGTCACGGCCGGTTCGCCTGTTTCCAAACCGAGTGTTTTCTTGTTGAACGAGGTCGTAGCCATTTCGTAATCAGGATTATCAGGTCAAAACAATTGCTGAACCACTTTTATTTTTGACAGTTTCAATTGATTAAAGTCCACGCGCCACGGTCCAAACGCAAATTTCGCCTGCGCCTGCTTTCTGCAAAACGTTTGCGCACGCGCTCGTCGTTGCGCCCGTCGTCAAAACATCATCGAGCAAAATGATCCTTTCTCCTTTCAGCCGATTTGCCTCACGCATTCGAAAAGCGCTGCGGACGTTGGCCATCCGCTCCGGGCGGGTGAGTTGCGTTTGCGTTCGAGTGAATTCGATGCGTTCCAATAAATTTCTGTTCAGAGGAACGTTGATCGCGCGGGCAAGGTGCTCCGCTAACCGTTCCGCTTGATTGAATTCGCGCTCGCGCTTTTTTAAACGGTGCAGGGGAACGGGCACGATCAAGTTCCATTCTTCTTTTTCCAAAATCGGTTTGGCTTCGCGAACCAACAGGTCGGCGAGAAAAGGCTCAAACCAAAGCGCGCGAAAATATTTGTAGCGATGAATCACTTCGAGAACGACTCCACGCGCGGCGACGGCGGAACGGGCGCTGCGGAAGTGCAATTCCATTTCGCGACAATTGCTGCATTCAAAGGCGGTGGTGATTTCGCCTTCATAAGGCAATCCGCAGCGCTCGCAGAACGGCGGTTTGATGAAGCGCACATCCGTCCAGCAATCCGCGCAAACGTACCCTTCGCTCTGGATGGCGCGTTGTTCATTGCAAATTTGGCAGATGGCCGGATAAAAAAAGTTCAAGCCGGCATCAGTCCAGATTTTCCAACGTGATGAAGGTTCACGCAACATCAAGACATTGTTTCTTGTTTTGGTTATCGATAAACAGAAAACCGAAGACGAACAACAGAACGACCGTGGCAAGCCATCCGTCGATTATCTTTCCGCGACCCCAAATCCACGTTGTCATTTCAGGGGTCTTTTTGGTCAGCAATCCGTAAGATTTCAACCAAAAAATCCAACCGGCGTGGAGTCCGATGGAGAAGTATAAATTGCCGGTGCGTTGAAATGCGAAACCGAGAATGACTCCGACAATGAACAGGTTAAACAATTTTGGCACGAGCATCTCCCAATCGGCGAATCCTCCAAACATGCTGGCCAATGTCACGAAACCCGAACTCCAGTTGATCGCAATCGGAGTTTCGGGTTTTCCGAAAAAATGGAGCAGGGCATAAATCGCGCTGCTGAGAAAGAGGGCGTGGGGCCACGGATTGTTCTTTCGCAACGCGCCAAAAAGGACGCCGCGAAACAAACTCTCCTCCAGAAAGGCTACCACGATGGCGGTGAAAGTTGCGCCGACCAAATCTAACGCGAGTGTATTGCCGGTGTGCCGCAAGTGGATGGTTCGCGCGCCGAAAAAAACCGCCATCAACGCGAAGGCGGCCAGCGAGCCGAAGCCAATCAAAAAACCGGCGGGTGCTTTCTTGTAGTGTAACGCGACAGGCGTCAAACCCAGATCTTTCCATTGACGAATTCCCAGACTTCTCAGAAATGGCCATAATCCGAAGATCGCCAAAAATAATAGACAACGATGGACGAACCGGTGAAACGGATAATTTGCCCACGGTTGAAACGCAGAATTTCCCTCTGCCAACGATTGGAAAAGATAGTAAACCCAGGGTGCGATCAGAGCCGCCCCAAGAAAGATGCCAAAAAAGTAAATAAGCAGCAGACCAACCGCCCGCATGGCTGCAAGAGTAAAATTCGTTTTGCGCGAGGCAAGCTCATAATCTTTGCAAAATCGGCAGGCTACCCCTAGAGTTGCGGAATTGTTTATGGATTTTAACGCGCTTGAGGCCATCAATCAAAAACCAGCGGCGAAACAATTCGGCCAGTTTCATCTGCAGGAGCAAATCAATAGCGGCGGCATGGCTGACATTTGGGTGGCCACCAATCAGCAGGGGAAAACCTTTGCGCTGCGCCATCTCCAGAGCCAGCACAAACTCAATTTCATCGCGCGAAAAAGATTTGTGCGCGGCTGCGAAATTCTTTCCAAGATTCATCATAACGAATACGTCGTCAGTTACATCGAACACGGCAAAATCGATAACCTGCCGTATTTGCTGATGGAATACGTCGAAAGTTCAAATCTCAAACAGCTTATGTTGCGCACCGACGAAGTGCTGGTGGACAATGTCGCCCATGTTTTAATCGACATGGCTTTGGCCATCGAACACGTGCACGACAGCGGTTTCATGCATCTGGATTTCAAGCCGGAGAATATTTTAGTGACCCGCAACGGCCACATTCGCCTCGTGGATTTTGATTTGGCCCAGGAGAAGCCCGACAAACCGAAAAAGTTTTCCAAAAATCCCGGCACACCCGCTTACATGCCGCCGGAACAATTGCAGCATCACGCCATTGACCATCGCGCGGATATTTTTGCGTATGGTGTGACCGCCTACGAATTATTGACCTTCCGCAAACCTTTTGTCGGAGACACGCCAGCCGAAATTTTGCGCAAACAAAATTCCAACCCGGCCGTGCCGTTGCGCGAGTTCAACGATATTCCGCCCGCGTTGGAAAAAATCGTCTTAAAATGTTTGGAACACGATCCGGACAAACGGTATCCCTACGCCAGTGTTCTCGTGCGCGATTTGCAGGAAATCTTGTACGTAAAGTGAGGGACAATTATGTGGCGCATCCGATTAATTCTCATCTCGTCGAATTAATTTACTTGGCGCAGCCCCGCTTAAATTGGCCTTCATTTTTTTAACCGCGAATCACGCACGTTACTGCACAAAGAAAAAGGCCGGTGCCAGCACCGGCCTTTTCTCGTTAATGCGTTTTTGGATTACGGATTCTTTACACGATAGAAGCGGGTGGGCTGACCGCTCGGCGCGGAGGCATCGGCAAATGTTCCCAAACCGCTGCCGTCGGTGGTCACCGTCATGAGAAACTGCCAACTCATCGGCGTGGTAAGAACGTTGGCGTATTCAATCGTATAACTCGTGTTGGGTGAGCCTTGGAAACTGCCTTGTCCCGCACCAGAGGTAACGAAGTTGGTCGGTTGCTGCGCTGTGGCGGGCACCGTGAACACCAACAGCACGCTCGTGGCGTTGGTGGTTATGCTGAACGAGCCAGCGCCAAGGTCATTGGCGAAACCATTCGTATTCAACGCAAAAGCGTTGGTGTCGAAACCGGTTATGCCGCCGCTGGCCTGGGCAATTGTCCAGGTGTAGTTCGTCGCGTTATTAAAGTCGGAGACCGTGCCTGCCGCCCCGGCCAGAGTCAATGAAGTCAAATCAATGTTGAACGGACTGCCCAAAGCTGCGGTGATATTAAGCGCGCCGGTGATGTTCAATTTATCCCAGCCGGGATTTGCTCCAGCCGTGCCGACTGCGGAATTGATCTCCCAGGTGTAACGTCCGCCGACTCCCCAGGTCTCGTCGCCCGTCGCGAGTGCTCCCACCCCATTGCCGGGAGCCACTGTTCCGTCCACCGCGACCGTGCCGGAGAGATTGCCCGCGCCGGTCAGAGTCCCTGCGGCTGAAA
>JBDSLX010000346.1:0-4995 GCA_039916145.1 Verrucomicrobiota bacterium
GGCAAATCATTGGAAGTTTTCGACGAAGAATTGCGAAATGTCGCCGCCAAACTTACCGACGAACAAAAACGCGATTTCATCAGCGAAGTGCAGGAAGATTGGAACGATCACAATAAATCTCGCGAAGAAGCAGCGGTGTTTTGCGAAAAACTTTTGCGCGGCGTTTATTTGCCTCATGTCATCGAGCCGTCGGCAGGATTGGATCGTCTCACCCTCGCCGTGATTTGCGCGGCGCATCACGAAGAACTAAAAACCGATGTGAATGGCAAAGTGGAACAACGGCTCTCGTTGCGTTTCCATCCGCGCACTGCGCCGATCAAACTCGGCGTTTTTCCGCTGCTGAAAAACAAACCGGAAATCGTCGCCAAAGCGCGCGAAGTTTTTAATTCGCTCAAGCAACATTTCAATTGTTTTTACGATGAGAGCGGCGCGATTGGCCGTCGTTACGCCCGGCAGGATGAAATCGGCACGCCGTTCTGCGTGACAATTGACTTCGACACGCTCGGCGAAAAACCGGAAATGCTGGATACCGTGACTTTGCGCGACCGGGATACGATGCAACAAACGCGCGTGAAAATTTCAGAGCTATTGCCAATGCTTTTGGAGAAGATTCGTTAAACAAAAGTTTCCGCCTATGACCAAATCCGCCCGCATCTCCTACCTGATCATGGCGGCGTTGCTGGTCATCGTCGGCTGGTTCCATGTTGGCACACTGGTGCTGGCGGCGATGTTCGGTTACTTCGCGCTCGAACGATTCAGCTTTGGTCGCAGCAAAACCCTCGCGGTTGTTTTATATTTAATTGCCGTAACTTCCATTGGCTACGGACTTTTTTATTTTTCGCGCCAGGCTTACGTCGCCTTGCCGAAAATGGCGGAGGCGACCATTCCTGCCGTGGTCAGTTATGCGGAACGAAATCAAATAGAACTCCCCTTCACCGACTACGAAAGTTTGAAAGCGGTGGCGATGAATGAGGTGAAAGAAAGATTCGCCAATGTGGGCCGTTACGCCGGAGTGATATTTCTACAACTTGCGATGTTGTTAATCGGACTAGTCATCGCGCTCAGTCTTTTTCTGAACGCCAAATGGGAAGTCGAAGATGAACCGGGGGCGGTCAAAGGCAACGTTTACTCGGCCGTGGTGCAGGAATTGATTGTGCGTTTCCACAATTTTTATCACAGCTTCGGCACGGTGATCGGTGCGCAAATTATTATTTCACTTTTCAACACTGCTTTCACTTGCGTCTTCCTGATCTGGAATGGTTTTCCCTATGTGATGGTGATTATCGTGCTCACTTTTCTCTGCGGCTTACTGCCCATCGTGGGAAATATTTTGAGCAACACTTTGATTGTGGGCGTGGCGTTCACCATTTCTCCAAGGACGGCGTTGATTGCGCTCGTGTTTCTGGTCGTCATTCACAAACTGGAATATTTCTTGAACAGCAAAATCATCGGCGACCGCATTAAAAATCCGATGTGGCTCACGCTCATCGGGATCGTGCTTGGCGAAAAATTAATGGGAATTCCGGGAATGATTCTCGCGCCGGTCGTGTTGCATTACATCAAGCTCGAAGCGTCGCGCAATAAAGTTTCCGACGAAGCAATCATTCAACCCGAACTTTCAAAGCCATTGGAAAAATAACTTTGGACCATCCTTTCTGAATTTAGTTTTTCAACGATGTCCCAGATCAACCAATCGAAAGTCAAACAACGCGCCCCCACGCTCTACGTCATCATCGGCATCAAGATTTTGAAGGGGTTGGTGCTTTTGCTTTTGGCGCTCGGCGTTTATGGGTTGAGCGACAGTAATCTGCCCGATGAATTTCGTCGCTTGCTCGACTGGCTGAAAATCGACCCGGAGAAAAAATTCTTCAGCGACCTGGTGCGCAAGATCGCCACCATCACTCCATCGAACCTGATTTGGCTGGCCTCAGGAACATTTCTTTACAGTCTCTTCTCATTAATCGAAGGGATTGGCCTGATGTTTCGCGTCAGTTGGGCCGGTTGGCTTGCGATCGGCGAATCGGCCTTTTTCATTCCGATTGAAATCTATGAGCTTATGAAAAGTTTTTCCTCGACCGTGTTGATCATCCTGCTCCTGAATATTTTTATCGTTTGGTATCTGTTTCAAAACCGCGCGCGGCTTTTCCGCCATCACTAAGATGGACAACGAACTGGACGCGCCGAAAAGATTCATCTAAGTTCCCGCGATGTCGAAACCGGCGAAAAATGGCGGCAATAATTTTGATGTGCCTTTTGAAGAAGCCCTGAAAAAACTTGAAACCATCGTTGAATCGATGGAAGCCGAGGATTTGCCGCTGGAAACTTTGCTGGCGCGGTTTGAAGAAGGAACCAAGCTGGCGAAAGTTTGCCAGACTAAATTGTCTGAAGCTGAAGTGAAAATCCAGCAGTTGGAAAAAAATGCAGCTGGCGAACTTTCCCTTAAGCCGGTTGAACTTGGAAAATTGGCGAATGACGAATGAACGATTCGACGTCAGCGCTTCAATTCTAATTAATCTATGAGCCGTTATCTTGAAATGGTTGACCATCCCTCACACGTCAAAAAATTGACGATGCCACAATTGCAGGAACTGGCCGAAGAAGTTCGCTATGAACTCATCACGAAACTCGCGGCCAACGGCGGACATCTCGGCCCGAACCTCGGTGTTGTCGAACTTACGATTGCGTTGCACAAAGTTTTTTCCACGCCGCACGACAAATTTGTCTGGGACGTGAGCCATCAGGTTTATGTCCATAAACTTTTGACCGGACGCAAAGATCGTTTTCACACGATTCGCACGACGGATGGTTTGAACGGATTCGCGCTCCGCACCGAAAGCGAACATGATTGTTTCGGCGCGGGTCACGCTGGCACGGCCTTGTCGGCCGCACTCGGCATGTGCGCCGCTCGTGATCAAAAAGGCACGGATGAAAATGTGGTTTGTATTTTTGGCGACGCTGCATTGACGAACGGAATTTCGTTTGAAGCGATGAACAACATTGCGCACACGACGAAAAAATTCATCGGCATTCTCAACGACAACGAATGGAGCATAGCGAAAAATGTCGGCGCGATTTCCAATTATTTAAACAAACTCATCCGGCATCCGCGCTACAACCGGTTGCATAATGACTTCGAGAGCTGGTTGAAAAAATTAGGAGCGAAGGGTGAACTGGCGCTGAAACTCGGACGCAAAGCCGAAGAAGCGCTCAAAGGTGTCGTGTCCGATGTCGCCCTTCAGCCCAATCCGAACAACGAGCTTTCCGATGGACGCGGCGGCGCGGGCAGCAGTTTGATTTTTGAAGAGTTGGGGATTCGATATTTTGGCCCGATTGACGGACACGATTTGCCGTTGCTGACAAGCGTTTTGGAATTTGCGAAAACGTGCGAGATGCCAATCGTTATTCACGTTCTCACCAAAAAAGGAAAAGGTTTTGAAGCGGCGCTGAATCAGCCCGAAAAATTTCACGGCCTCGGGCCATACGATGCGAAGACTGGCGCGACGGCTGCCGCAAAACCCGGAACGCCGCCGAATTATCAAGACGTGTTCGGCCAAACGATGGTGAAGCTTTGCCAAAAAGATAATTCTGTCGTCGGCATCACGGCGGCAATGCCAACCGGCACGGGATTAAAATATTTGGAAAAAGCGATGCCCAATCGTTATTACGATGTGGGAATTGCCGAAGAACACGGCGTCATTTTCGCGGCGGGAATGGCGACGATGGGCTTCCGTCCAGTCGTTGCGATTTATTCTACGTTTTTGCAACGCGCTTACGATTGCATTCATCATGATGTCTGCTTGCAGGATTTGCCGGTAATTTTCTGCATGGATCGCGCGGGGCTTTCCGCGAACGACGGCCCGACGCATCACGGACTGTTTGATATTTCATATCTCCGCTGTCTGCCCAACGCGGTGGCGATGGCGCCTGCGAACGAAGATGAACTTCAAGACATGATGTTCACCTGCACGCACATCAATCATCCGACGTTTATCCGTTATCCGCGTGGAGCAGGGGAAGGCGTGCCGGTCAAAGATCAACCGAAACTTCTCGAAGTTGGCAAAGCAGAAGTCATCCAAAATTTTTCCAACAACAACGGAAAGAAAGTCGCGCTGTTCGGTTTGGGTAACATGCTTTCGCTCGCGAAGAAAGCTGCGGACCAACTCACGGCGGAAGGTTTCGATTGCGCCGTCATCAATCCGCGTTTTACCAAACCAATTGATGCCGCCTGCACAGAATTTTTCTCACGCGCGGCTGATTTGGTTGTGACGTTGGAAGATCACGCCTTGATGGGCGGCTACGGTAGCAGCGTTTTGGAAACACTCGCTGATAAAAAAATCTCCACCCCGGTTGTGCGGATCGGTTGGCCGGACGTTTTCATCGAACATGCTTCGACGGTGGATTATCTCCGCGAAAAACACGGACTGACGGTCGCGAACACAATTGTGCAAGTGAAGGCGCAGTTTGCGAATCAAAAAAGGGTTGATTTAACCGCTGTAGCTTGAAATCAAATTGAATGGTCGCACTTTATTTGCTATTGTTGTTGTGATGAAACCCAAAGACATTCGTGATCTAGTTCACACCAGTCCGTTCAAACCGTTTCGATTGCATTTAATGGATGGAAAGAATTTGCGGGTTCCGCATCCTGATTTTGTGCTGGTGACTCCAGAATTGGTTGTGGTTGCAACCGAATTGCCGGATGGCGTACCGGGCGATGTGAATTTACTTCCATACGAGAGCATCGCCCGAGTTGAAATGCTTCCGCGCAGAACACGCAAAGCGGCGTAACCTTTTTCGGCAATCGCAAAACCTCTTCCTTGATTTTGGATTTAATTATTCATCAACTCCACGTTCAATTTAACTAAAACCACATGGCCTACAAAGACATCACTCCACCGGCAGGCGAGAAAATCACCATCGCGAACGGCAAACTCAGCGTTCCTGAAAATCCAATTCTTCCCTTCATTCGCGGTGATGGAACGGGATCGGATATTTGGG
>JBDSLX010000347.1:0-6465 GCA_039916145.1 Verrucomicrobiota bacterium
CGGGCGAACTTTTGCTCGAAGCGGGAGAAAAAGCGGGTGTGGAAATGGAGGCAGGCTGTTTTAATTGCTCGTGCGGAACGTGCGTTGTCGAAGTCGTCAGCGGCATGGAAAATCTTGAACCCGCTTCGGACGAAGAACTCGATGTGCTCGACGCCTGGAACAAAGACCCGGAAAAATATCGGCTGACGTGTGTGGTAAAAGTAAAAAATGGCGACGTGACGATTCGCGCCGGACATTGATTTTGGTAAAGAATTATTTACACACTGATTTCAAACCCGCATAAATTCTCCACATGCTTCAAACTCTCGCCAGCGACGAAGTGAGCGCCCCAATTTCATCTCCGGGCGATCAATATCAAGCGGCCTTTCGCTGGATGCTGTTTGGCCGGTTGCTCGATGAAAAATTTGCGACGCTTTATCGCGGTGGGAAAATTCACGGCGGCGTTTTCATCGGACGCGGCCAGGAAGCGGTCAGTGTTTCGCTGGGAATTTCGCTGCGCAAAGGAGATGTTTTTGCGCCGCTCATCCGCGATTTGTCCGGTCGCCTCGCTTTCGGCGAACCGATTCTCGACGCCGTGCGAACGTATCTTGGTTCCGCGCTCGGCCCGATGCGCGGTCGTGACGGCAATGTTCATCGCGGCAGACCGAAAGAAGGTTTGCTCCCGATGATCAGTCATCTCGGCGCGATGATTCCAGTTGTGAATGGAATGTTGATCGCGCGCCGATTTCAAAAACGCGACGGAGTGGGCGCAACGTGTCTCGGCGAGGGCGGAACTTCCACTGGCGCATTTCACGAAGCGCTCAATCAAGCCGCCGTCGAAAAACTTCCGCTTATTTTGGTGGTCGCCAATAATCAATACGCTTACTCCACGCCGAGCGCGCGGCAATTCGCCTGCGATTCTCTCGTGGACAAAGCCATTGGTTACGGCGTCGAAGGACATTCTGTTGACGGAACGGATTTATCGGCGTGTTTAAAAATAATTGGCAGCGCGGTGGAAAACGCGCGCAACGGCGGCGGCCCGCAACTCGTCATCGCCCGATTGCTTCGACTCTGCGGCCACGGCGAACACGACGACGCCAATTACATTGATCCGAAGTTGAAAAATTCTCCGTGTGGCCGCGACTGCTTGAAAGTGGCGGAAGAATTTTTGCTCCAGGAAAAATGGGCTGATGCGAAAACGATTTTAGGTTGGCGCAAAGAATTTCTACACCAGATCGAGGAAGCCGTTGCCAAAGTCCAGCGTGAAGCCGGCCCCGATCCTTTCAAAGAAAATTGGCAGGCAATTTCTTCTACGCACTTAATGGAACTGCACAACGCCATTGGATCAAACGAATGATTACTTATCTCGAAGCCATCCGCGAAGCGCAGGCCAAAGCCTTGGCCGATGATCCGCGCGTTTTTATTTACGGCCAGGATGTCGGTGATTTCGGCGGTGCATTTAAAGCGACCAAAAATTTGGCAAAAGAATTTCCCGGTCGCGTGATCGACGCGCCGATCAGCGAAGACGCCATCATCGGTTCCGCCGTGGGCGCGGCGATTGAAGGAATGCGTCCAATTATTGAAATGCAGTTCGCGGATTTTTCCACCGTTGGTTTGAATCAAATTATCAATAACGCCGCGACACTTTTTTGGCGCACGAATGTTTCCTGCCCAATCACGATTCGTCTGCCGTCGGGTGGAACTTCCGGGAGCGGACCGTTTCACAGCCAGAACATGGAATCACTTTACGCGCATTATCCCGGCTTGATCGTGATGACGCCGGGCACAGTCGAAGACGCTTACAGCATGTTACTCGAAGCGGTGGCGATTGATGACCCGGTGATTTTTTGCGAGCACAAATATCTTTATTACCATCTCAAAGCCGACAAATTGCCGACCGAAGCAATGCCCGTTGGCAAAGCGCGCATCGCTCGCGCTGGACGCGACTTAACCATTGTTGCCTACAGCGCGATGGTTCATGAAGCGCTTGCTGTTGCGGAAGAATTAGCAACGGAAGGAACCGAAATCGAAGTCGTCGATTTGCGTTCCGTTAAACCGCTCGACACTGACACGGTGATTGCCTCCGTCGCGCGCACTGGAAAATTATTGTGTGTCGGCGAAACTTTTCCGTGGGGTGGAGTGACTGCGGAAGTAATTGCGCGTGTGGCGACGGAAGCATTCGACCTGCTCGACGTGCCGCCCCAACGATTGAACGCGAAAGATACTCCAGTTCCATTTCACCCAAATCTTTGGGCGGCGCATCGTCCAACGGCGCGCAGCATCATGACCGCTGTGCGCAATTTGCTGCGAAACTAAAAAATATTTTATGCCGCGAATTCCAATCATCATGCCGCAACTCGGCGAATCAATTGCCGAGGCCACCATCATAAATTTTCTCGTGAAAGACGGGGACAAAGTTTCCGCCGATCAGGATGTCATTGAAGTTGAAACCAACAAAGCCACGATGAATGTGGCGGTTCCTTGTCCGGGAATAGTGGCGTCGTTCAGCGCGAAACTGAACGAAAGTTATCCCGTCGGCGCGACGCTCGGTTACATTGAAGCAAGCGCGGAAGATGCGGCGCGTTTAGGGTTGGATGATCCCGCGCAATCGGATGCCGCAGAAAAATCTGAAACTGCCAATGGAAATCCAGCGAGCAGCAAAGTTGCCGCAAAACAATATCGCGTTGAACCCACTGTGCGTGGACTTCCGGTTCCGGCGAGCGTCGGTGGCGCGAGTTATATGTCGCCGCGCATGAAAGCGCGCATGAACGAACTTGGACTTCACGCCGCCGATTTGGCAGGAGTGGCAGGCAGTGGTCAAGCTGGACGTGTCACGATTGAAGATTTTGAAAAATTCCTCACCAATCTCGAAAAAAATAAATTAACTCCCGCGTCATCCATGCGCATCGCCGTCGCCGACGCGATGCGACGCAGTTGGACGCGACCGCTTGCGACGGTCGCGTTGCCAGTTTGTCTGGATGCACTGCTCGCGCATCGAAAATCTTCCCAGGTAAAATCCGGTCCCGCGCTCTACGCGTTGCGCGCGCTGGCGATTGCCCTTGCTGAAAACAGCGCGCCCGCCGGAAGATTGGTTGGTAGCAAAATTATTCATCCACCCGCGATTGACATTGGATTCGCCGTCGAAGCCGAAGACGGAGTTTTGGTTCCCGTGTTGCGCGGCGCGGACAAAAAACCGTTGAACGAATTAGTCGGTCGTTACAACGAACTGGTTGAATTCGCGCGGCAACGAAAACTTCCCACCGACGCCACCGGCGGTTCCATCGCCACGGTCACAAATTTCGGCACGTTCGGTTTGACATGGGCAACGCCGATTCCGCTTCCCGAACAAACGCTCGTTCTCGGAATGGGCGCGGGAAAACGCATGCCGAGCTGGGATGAAACCAAACAACAATTTGTTCCTGTGATGGAATGCAATTTAACCCTGAGTTTCGATCATCGCGTGCTGGACGGCGGCGGTGCGGGACGATTGTTGGCGCGCATCGCGGCTTTGCTGCAAGCGCCGGAGAAACTTTAAAAGATTTATTTTGAAATTCGGCGCGCATATGTCCACCAGCGGCGGCGTTTGGAAAGCGCTCGAACGCGGCGCGTCCATCAACTGCGAAGTCGTCCAACTTTTCGTAAAAAATAACATGCAATGGTTTGGCAAACCGCATTCGCCCAACGACCTCGCACTCTACGCAAATCAACTCACCTCGCAGAAATTTTCCTGCGTGTTTGGTCACACCGGCTATTTGATCAATCTCGGCGCGCCGGCGTCGGACAATCGCGAGAAATCGATCAAGTCGTTAATTCAGGAAATTAATTTTGCCACGGATTTAGGAATTCCATTTTTAGTTTTGCATCCCGGCGCGCACCTTGGAACAGGCGAAGAAAATTGTGTGAAACAAATCGTCGCTGGACTCGATAAAGTTTTTTCTGCCACAAAAATTTCTCCGGTGCGAATTGCATTGGAAAACACCGCCGGGCAGGGGACTTGTCTTGGGCACAAGATCGAACATCTTGCCGCAATTTTTGAGCGCGTGAAAAAACCAGAGCGGTTAGGGGTGTGTTTGGACACGGCGCATTTCTTCGCCGCAGGCTACGACATTCGCACGGAGCAAGGTTGGAATTCCGCGACCAAAGAAGTCGATTCATTGATCGGCCTGAAACAGATTCTCGCATTTCACCTGAACGATTCCAAAACCGATTTGGGTTCGCGGGTGGATCGACACGCAGGAATTGGCGAGGGAAAAATGGGGAAGGAAGCTTTTCGTCACATTGTCAACGACGCGCGGTTTAAAAATACGCCGGGTTGTCTGGAAACACCTAAATCGCCGGACATGCATGAAGATGTTGAGAATCTGGCGGTGTTGCGATCGCTTTGAAAATGTTGAGCGATTGACAAAAATTAAATCCGCTTCAAACTTTTCTCTCTTGGTTGCCTCGGTAGCTCAGTTGGTAGAGCAGTTGACTCTTAATCAATTGGTCGTGGGTTCGAATCCCCCCCGGGGCACCATCTCTTTTATGGGGCGGCTTGAACTTGAGCCGTAGTCATGTTGCTGGAAAGAATTGTGTTCCAAGAGAGAATGAGTTCGTCCCACGAAGTTGCAGCAAAACCATTAATGGCCCCGCTCCTTCCCAGCTCTTCGTCGTAATGAAACTTAAATCGCCCGTTCATCGTCGTTAATTTCGTGACACTCGCGCCGGAGAAATCGAAGTCGGTACTTCCGCCCCCGTCCATTGTGAAATTGGCGCTGGGGGCATAAATCGCGCCGCTAAACGTACCGTTTCCGCTTATGGTTAAACTGCTGTTGTTAGTTGTTCCATAGTACGTAAAATTCTTAGCCACCCCGCTCAAGTTTTGCACCCCGCTAATTTTTGCGCTCGGAGCAGACATATAAAGCTGAAGGGTTGCATTTGTTTGAATTGTAAGAAGGCCCTTAAAATCAAAACTACTGGTGACAAGAAGGCGAGCATTGCCGGTGACGAGCACCTTTACACCAGTATTGGCGGCATTAAAATCACTAACCCTATAGTCTCCAGTTCCGAGTACGTATTTGTAGCCGTTGGTAGTGGGTGGGGCGTTGGCGGAGGTAAAGGGAAGTTCCACAGGATCTAAATCGAAATTCGCATCATTTGTCCAAGCGCCGCTCTGAATAGTGCCTTGGTTGGAACTGACCGCGATATAATTGGAACTACCCACAATGCCCTGAGGTCCAATATAGGGTTGAGTGCTGCCCGGACCGGTTGTGATTTTGCCATAAATATCCACATTCCCCAACCCACCGGAACTGGGCGTAGAAGATAAGCCGGCATTAACGGCTACAGTACCATTGTCCTTTCTTCTGGAAACATGGTATTGACCTCCATTGGTGCTGTAACGGGGGTCTGAAGAATCGAAGCTATCGATAATAACACGGTCGCCATTAAAGTCCACGCTGATGTCTGCCACCATGCCCATGCCAAAGAATGATTTCGGCCGGGTGTTCACTCGTATTGTGCGAGAGATGAAGTTTGTCTGGGAGGATGGCCGCGTAAAACCTTGGGAAACAATCACTGGTAATTGGCCTGACGTCAGAAGAATACCAACGATATAATGTTCATTGGTATTCAAGTAATTGGTTTTAATGTAATAAGAACCATTTACCACCCAGTTGTTGTTACCGCTGGTAATGTTGGTGTTCCATTGTAATCGGGTAAACGCTTCTTCTATTCCCGCTTCGGCAATCGGAATTGCCCCATTCCATGTCTGGGAACGTCGGGTCAGTTGGTTTTCATTGCGAATCAGCGTGAGGTAGCTGCCGAGGTAGAGGCAGATGATGCTGGTGGCAACGAGCGTCCCAAATAAAACATTGCCGTGTGTTTTTCTAAGTTGAATCCTCATAAATCAACCTTTTTTCCGAATAACAATTTTCATTGATTGGATGCTTTCGGTGTTGGTGGCGTTCACTCTGCGCTCGGCACAAGTCCAATTAAGCTGGATCAATTTGGTCAAGGCGGGGTTGGTCGTAGAAACCAGAGCAAAGCTGTTCGAAACAGTATTTCTTTGAAAGGTTTCGTTGGTCCAAAAGGTGCAGTTGGTCAACAATGTATCCGTGACGATATTTGTGCCAGTCGTCGTCACTTGAAAGAGGGTTTTACTGGATTGGTTCCATGTGTAAGTTAAAAGATTGCTTCCGGCCGCATCCAACTTGAAAACAAGATTGGTCGGCGTGCGCGATTGCAGTCCGCGCGATTGCCGAATTCCGAGCGTCATATAATCCAGACTTGTCCGGCTGGTCTGGTTTAAATCAGAATAATTGACCATGGAAGAAAAGCTTCTCGCGCTGTAAAGCGTCAACGAACCTACCGCCAGAAACACAATCGAACCCAGCGCGATTGCAACCATCATTTCGGGCAGAGTCATGGCGCCGTGACGCTTTTTATTGGAGATAATTTTGTAACCCATAATGGGAGACGAATGTTCTGGTTTCTCTGGTTCTCAGT
>JBDSLX010000348.1:0-5289 GCA_039916145.1 Verrucomicrobiota bacterium
TGCGACGGGCGTCATAAGGGAACGGGCTTCAATTCGATGAAGGTGGACATCACGGAAAAGAAAACCGTCGCCTGGTGCGCCTGCAAACATTCCAAGACGATGCCCTTCTGCGATGGCTCGCACAGCCGGCTTCCTTGAGAAGTTCCCGAATGTAGCGTCGAGCCTGTGGCTTGAAAAATTCGGCCACAGGCCGAACACTACACTGGAATGGTTTTCAATCAGGCGCGGACAGTTCTTCGTCATTTGAGAAATAACTTTTACGGACGAGAGTTCCTCTACAAATGAAACTAAATTTTTTATTCGCTTCCATCGTCGTTGGAGTGGCGACGGGTTGCAGCAGCCTTCAACCGGGCGATTTTGCCGATTCAAAGACAACGTTCGAGCCGGATAAATATTTTACCGGTTACGTTCGTTCCTGGGGCGTGACGGAAAATCGCGCAGGCGAACCCAAGAGCCGGTTCACCACGGAATCTTTTGGCAAAAGCGACGCTGCGGGTGATGTGAGGATTGAACAAACTTTTCATTTCGATGAGTGGCGCACACAAAAGCGAATCTGGCACGTGCATCGGATCGACGCGCATCATTACGAGGCGACGGCCAATGATGTGGTCGGGAAGGCGCGAGGTGAGGCGCAGGGAAATGTTTTCCGCTGGGAATATACGATCGCGCTCAAACCGGGAAATCCATTCGCCAACGTGCGATTGCATCAGTGGATGTATTTACCCGAAGGAACCGAAACCTTATTCACGCGAGTCGCTGTTAAAAAATTCGGGATCAAAATCGCGCAGGTCACAGAATCATTTCAGCGCGTTTCATCCCACAAGCCTTAACGAAGCGACCTGCGGATTTGATTGTCCAGTGAACTTGCGGCGGCGGGACGCATTGGTTACGGTTTTTTCATGACGCCAGATTCCACGCCTCCTCCGCTCCAACCCGCAGGCGCACCTGTTCCATCGCCCGCTCCGAAGAAACGTCGTTGGTTGCTCTGGGGTTGCGGCGGTTTGATTGCGCTGGTGTTGATCGTCATCGCGACCATCGCCATCACGCTCTGGTGGATGCAACGACCGATCAAACCCGTCGTGTTGTCGGCCGCGGAAAAAGCAAAGGTGGACGAAAAATTTCAAAAGGTCAGCGTGGCGGCAGAGAGTCGTACTGACCTCGCGCCGTCACGCGATTCCAAAACGAAAACTCCCGCGCCGGATCGGACGTATGTGGCGGGTTCGAAGGAATTGAAATTGACCGAACGCGAATTGAACGGGTTGTTGAATGCAAATACGGACCTAGGCAAAACGGTGCGGCTGGAATTGGGCCGTGACGCCATCAACGCTTATTTGGCCGTGCCGATTCCGCAGGATTTTCCCGTCGGCGGCGGAAAGATGTTTCGCGCGCGCGGACGTTTCCGCGTGTCGATCAGCAACGGCGAAGCGCCTTACGCGATTCTGGAAGATGTGACGATTCTCGGCCTGAGCCTGCCGAAAGATTGGCTCGGCGGAATCAAAGGCGAAAATCTTCTAGCCGACGCAGTGGGAGAACACAACGGAATGCCTGTCCTAAACGGGGTCAAAAGCCTGCGTGTTGTCCCAGGTGCCATCGTGCTGGAAGTCGGCGAATGACCTTGCCCAGGAATTTTCGTGCGCATTTCCTGACACGAAGTAAAAATAGGAAAAATTTATGAACACAACTGCTGAACCTTTGAAAACATCCGCCACGCAAACTTCGTCCCAACTCGATCAACTCAAGCGCTTCACCAGAGTGGTCGCGGACACCGGCGATTTCGCCACGCTCAAAGAATTCGCCCCGCAAGACGCCACGACCAATCCATCGCTTATTTTGAAAGCGGCACAGATGGCCGAATACAAACATCTCCTCGACAAAGCCATCGCCGACCAAAAAAAATCCAATCTCAGCGGCGAGAAATTAATCAAAGCGATTGTTGACGACTTGCTGATTTTGTTCGGCGTCGAAATTTTAAAAATTGTTCCGGGCCGCGTCTCGACCGAGACCGATGCTAATCTTTCTTTCGATACTGACGCACTCATCGCAAAAGGCCGTCGTTTTATTTCGCTTTACGAGAAGCAAGGCATCACGCGCGAACGCATTCTCATCAAGATCGCCACGACGTGGGAAGGAATTCGCGCCGCTGAAATTCTGCAAAAGGATGGAATCAATTGCAACCTCACCCTGCTCTTCTCGCTCGTGCAAGCGGTCGCCTGCGCCGAAGCCAACGCCAAACTCATCTCGCCATTCGTCGGGCGCATTTTGGATTGGTATAAAAAAAGCACCGGCAAAGATTACATTCCCGCCGAAGATCCCGGCGTTGTCTCGGTCAAAGAAATTTACGCCTACTACAAAAAATTTGGGCACGGAACCGAAGTGATGGGCGCGAGTTTTCGCAATGTTGGAGAAATTACGGAACTGGCGGGTTGCGATCTTCTCACCATCAGCCCGCAACTTCTGGCTGAGTTGAAGAAAAGCACCGCGCCGCTCGAACGCAAACTCAGTCCTGAAATCGCCAGGCAAAGTAAGATCGAGCGCGTGCCGGTGGATGAAAAGAGTTTTCGCTGGCTGCTCAATGAAAACCCGATGGCGACAGAAAAATTATCGGAAGGCATTCGCCAATTCGCGGCCGACACGGTGAAGTTGGAACAATACATTTCGCAACGGTTGTAAAATTCGAGCAAACCGACGCGGCTTTTTTTTCACCCTTCAAAATGTAGAAACAAAAAACCGCAACCAGTTTCCATGTTGCGGTGTGTTGAGTAAAAGGTGATCGGTTATTCCCGCCCAACCGCAGAAATAAACGGCCCCAATTCTTCCATCAGTTTCGCAAAGCCCTCCAGTGTGACTTGTTGCGCGCCATCGCTCCACGCCTCGGCGGGATTCGGATGGACTTCGATGAGCAACGCGTCCGCGCCCATCGCGATTGCGCCTTTGCACATCGCTGAAACAAGATCAGAACGGCCCGCGCCCTGGCTCGGATCAATGACGATGGGGCAATGCGATTCTTTTTTGATGATCGGAATGGTGGAAAGATCGAGCGTGTTGCGCGTGTAGGTTTCGAACGTTCGGATGCCGCGTTCGCAGAACATCAGGTTCGCGTTGTCGTTCGCCAAAACGTATTCGCCCGCGAGGAGCCATTCCTCAATTTTCATGGAGAGACCACGCTTGAGTAAAACGGGCTTGCCGGTTTTCGCGGCGGCGATGAGCAATTGGAAATTCTGACAATTGCGCGCGCCAATCTGTAAAATGTCCGCGTATTCCGCGACCATCTCGGCGTGTTGTTCGGACAACAATTCAGTGATGATGGCGAGGCCGGTTTCTTTGCGCGCCTTGGCGAGCATCTTGAGACCTTTTTCGCCGAGACCTTGAAATTCGTAAGGCGAAGTGCGCGGCTTGAATGCGCCGCCACGAAGAATCGTTGCGCCGGCTTTTTTCACAGCGTGCGCAGTGACGAGCAATTGCTTTTCGCTCTCGACCGAGCACGGCCCGGCCATGATCTGGATTTTCTTCCCGCCAATTAAATTGCCACGGACATTGATCGTGGAATTGCCTTTATGCGCTTCGCGGCTGGTGAGTTTGTAACGCTTTTGGATGGGGAGAACTTTCTCAACCTGCGGAAAACCGGCGGTGAGCGTTTCGAGCGTGTGGTTTTTGCGTTCGTCGCCAATCGCGCCGATGACCGTGCGCTCGACGCCGCGCATGACGTGCGGTTTGTAGCCGAGCTTCTTGATTTCCTTGAGCACGGCCAACTCGTCTTTTTTTGAAATATCCGGTTTAAGAACAATGATCATAATTTTTTTTATTTGGCGTCGCGGGTCGTCACAAAAAAACCGCAGGTGGCGACCTGCGGCTTGGGTTGTGTTTCAATCGAACGCAGCCTAGCGCAGGTTGGCGTGGCGAAAAAAGTATTCGCCAAACCGGCCAGCACTAAATCGAAAGCTGCAAAAATTCATGCGGCGGAAAAGGTAGCAAAGGCGAAACCGACGTCAAGCGCGGGAAAAGCCCCTTTGTTCTGCTGATTTGAAAATTTTACGGAACGCGGTTGATCGAGAATGACAATCGTCGTGCCCTTCGGAACGGAAGCTGTTTTTTCTCCAAATTAAGAAACCTTCTGGCAGAGTGACGCCAATGCTAATGCATCCAAATTTTCCCGCGTCACTATGCTGACGACCAATCGCAGCAAATACAAATAATGACCGACCGGGAACTCCAACCAATTTTGCAGCGTCTTCTCACTGAATGGGAAAGCGAATGCGTTGAATTTAAAGCTGCCGGGAACGATTTTGATACGTCAGATATCGGCAAGTATTTTTCAGCGTTAAGCAACGAAGCAAATCTTCGCGGGCTTTCTGCCGCGTGGCTTGTGTTTGGTGTGGATGATGAAACACGCGGCGTAATCGGAACAGATTACCGGCCAGAAAAAGAACGACTTCAAAGCCTCAAGCAGCAAATCGCGCAAAACACAGACCCCGCCACAAGTTTTCGAGAGATTCATGAACTCACCGTGCCTTCTGGCCGCGTAATTCTATTTGAAATTCCTGCTGCACCACGAGGAATTCCAATCGCGTGGAAAACACATTGTTACGCCCGCAATGGTTCGAGTCTCACGGGCTTGAGTCTTGCGAAGCAGGACGAAATTCGTTCCCAAGCCTTGGCAGATGATTGGTTCGCCATCATCTGCAAAGAAGCTTCCATTTCTGACCTCGACTCCAATGCCTTGGCCAAAGCGCGGGAAATCTTTATCGGAAAGTATCGCAATCGCATTGATGAACAGACGATTCGTTCTTGGGATGAATTTCGGTTTTTAGAAAAAACAAAATTGGTCATTCGCGGCGGCATCACACGCGCTTGCCTGCTTCTTCTCGGTCGCGATGAAGCCACCACACTTCTGAATCCTTACGTGGCGGAACTGTCATGGAAGCTCGAAGGGGTTGAACGCGGTTACGAGCATTTTCATCCGCCTTTTCTGCTCAATACTTCCCATTTGTTTCAGCGAATTCGCAATCTCCGCCTCACTTTGTTGCCATCGGGCCAATTAATTCCAATTGAGATTTCTAAATACGACCAACGCATTGTGCTCGAAGCGCTGCATAATTGTATCGCGCATCAGGATTACAATCGTTGTGAAAGAGTTCTCGTAATTGAGCGTGTAAGCGAATTGGAATTTCAATATGCAGGAGAATTCTTTGACGGCGCGCCAGATGATTATATCCGAGGCAATCGCTCTCCACGACGATACCGCAATCGTCTTTTGACCGAAGCAATGGTTCTGCTTGGGATGATGGACAC
>JBDSLX010000349.1:0-7586 GCA_039916145.1 Verrucomicrobiota bacterium
ACAATTGGCTGACTTGGCTTTTTCTTTCGCTTTCGCCAACGCTGGTAGCAAAAGCCCGGCTAAAATCGCAATAATTGCAATGACGACGAGCAGTTCGATTAGCGTGAAGGCAAAGCTTTTTTTCACAGGTTTAACTTAGAATAGCGCATTGGATGGATTAACTCAATCTCTCAGGCGGAAAAACGCCGTCCCAGTCCCGCTGGGAAGGGTGATAACATTCTGGCCGTTCACAATTGCCGGCGATTGGGCCACAACTGACCAACTGGCCGGACTGAGCGAGGGTGTGGTTTCCAAGATTTGATCCACACAAGTGACCGGCCACGAAATCTGAACGTTGCTTCCGGAAAGAGCGATGCTCATGCTTGGAACTGAGGTCACATCCGCGAACGTGCCACCCACCCGAAGATTATCAACAGTGCAAGTTCCTTGATTGACATCTTGTCTAAAGGTAAACGTGGTGATCGCCAAGAGGAATGGGTTGAAAGTGTCCGGCGCATCGAGGCTCGGACTGGATTGAGAAATGGGATTCACCCAGAGCGTGCTATAGCCGGTGCCGACGTTGAATTTCACCACGACAAAATGAGTGGTGTTGGTGGCAAGGTTAGTTGCGATGATTCCATTGGTCGTAAGGGTATTAAGACTGTTGGCAATGCCGAGGCGGAAAGTGCCGGGCGCGGCGTTCGAGCTGGTGACAAAAACCCGGGCGCGATGGTTGATGAAGCCCGAGCCGCCAGTGTCATCTTTGAACGCGGCAAAGAAATTAGTTAAATTGGTTGTGGGTAATTGGCTGAAGTTCACGTTGAAACTGGCATACAGAATATTTCCGTTGGTCGAATCGAACGAAGCCAGATAGGGCGCGGCGTTGGTCAGGCCGGCGGCGACTTTCTCGGAGATGCTTTGAGTCAAGAGCACTTTATTATTCGTAATCTGCGTGCCCCCGACAGGCAAGCCGGTATAACTGAGCCACGCGCCTAATCCATCCACAAGGGGGCCATTCGGACGGTTGAAGTTATCGCATCGGGCGACACCTATATCCGTGCGGTAAACCGTGAGTTGGAACGTGTCGCTGGTAGTGGAGGTTCCGTCGCTCACCGTGACGGTAATGATTGCCAAGCCAGTTTGATTAGGCTCGGGGGTAATTGTCACGGTACGGTTCGAGCCGCTGCCGCCAAAGACAATCGACGAGTTCAGAACCAGGTTCGTGTTATCGGAACTGCCAGTCACGGTCAGGCTGGTCGCTGGTGATTCACTATCACTCACGGTGAAGGAGATGGGCCCGATCGTGGCGTTCTTTGCAGTCTCTTGACTGGGAATGTCCGAAATGCTCGGCGCACCAACCGTCACAGTGAAAACAGACACGCTGACATTGCCATCCGCATCGGTCACGCTGATAGTGATGGTGGCGACACCCTGCTGGCCAGTGGCTGGAGTAACCGTCACAAAGCGGCTGCCACTACTAGCACCGGCAGTGAAAACTATGTTTGCGTTGGGGATCAAGGTGGTGTCCGACGAAGTTCCGGTGAGGGTGAGGCTACCGACAGGAGTCTGTTTATCCCCGAAAGTAAATGGAAGCGCTGGGGTGCTGGTGTTAAAGAGAATTCGCTGATTGGGAATTGACGTAATGAAGGGCGGAGTATTGGTGCCGGCGACATCTGTAAAGGATGTGCCAACAAATAAATCATCACAGAGAAAAACGCCGATAGCATTGCCTGCTTGACGGAAGGCATAACTGGTGATGGGGACGGGGGTGGTCACTGTGTCAATCGCCTCAGTGGAAGCGTCGGTTTCGTTGGTAGGATTGAGCCACAAGGTGGAAATGCCGGTTTGCAAATTATAGCGTGTCACCACGGTGTAGGTCGTGTTTGTGTCCAAGTCGACAGCGAGTTGAGGACTTGGAGTGGAGGCGCCAGATCCATTACCTATCCCGATCCGATACTTCCCGGCTGCGGCGCCTGTAGTGTTTCCGAAAACACGAGCACGGAAGCTAAAGGCGGAATCCTTGAAGTGGGCGAAATAGCCACCACCTGCAGTTGGCAGCACGACGCAGTTAATGGTCATACTGGCATACAAGTTTGTGACGAGGCGAATGTCGTTGGTGTTGTAAGGCGCACCGGCGAGCGGGGCATTTACGTCCTCGCTGAAGAGGGTATTGTTCGTTCCCACAACCTGTATTTGCTCGCTTGCCACCTGCATCTGCTTCAATCCGCCACTGTGGTTGACCCATGGTGAGCCGAAGGACTGAACGATCGGCCCGTTCGTATAAGAGAACTGGTCGCCCAGAATCAAAGCGGCATTCGCATTGGTCGCCAAGGCGGCCAGTGCCATTAGTATAAGGATGTTTTTTTTCATATTGTGTTTAGGTTGTAATTACTGTTTAAAAGATGCTGTTCATTCGCCCCAGTTTTAATTCGGCGCTCCTCCATAGGGATACCAATAAACCTTGCGCGGCACACTCCACTCGACATTTGAACTGTTGTCTTCAGCGGTGGTTCGCGTGTAGTCGTTGGTTTTTGTCGACGCGGCGTGACCATCCACAAAGGCCAAGTTGGCTCGCAATGAGTGACGCGCCGGGGTGAACTTCCCGGATGTGGAAGGAAAAGGATCACCACTGCCCTCCGTGAAGGTCACCGTGTCCACTGGTTTTACGCAGACAGTGCGCTTGAATTGATCAGGCCCGTTCGGATCCATCCGATTATTAAAACCATACATAAAATAGGGGTCCAAAAAATTGAGTGGTTTGGCCGGGGGCGTCGTCATGCTCGGGCAGGTGTAAATTGACTTTACGCCCGGCAGTGGATAACGAGCTTGCGTGTAAAGATCCATTAACGCCGGCTGGGCAGCGTAAGGCGCGGCCGTATTATACCAAGCGGTCAAATTGGGACCGGTGTTGATTGGCTCGAATCTGTTTCCTTCATAGGGAAAGTAATCTTTATTATCGTCCTCATACATCCAGAAGGCCAGACCCCATTGTTTCACGTTGCTAAGGCAAGAAATTGACTGCGCCTTGGCCTTGGCTTTCGCAAGAGCCGGCAAAAGCAATCCGGCAAGAATGGCGATAATCGCAATCACCACCAGCAGTTCGATTAGGGTAAATCCTCTTGTTCGAGACGTGAATAAGCTGTGCATACAGTTTAGGTTGTCTTGCCAGAAAGTCTAAGGCCAAACCTTGTCATCTCGAGCACTGCCAAAGGTACTGGGCTTCTGCCTGTCAGGCAAGCGGTTGTTATTAACATTTGGATGTCTTTTCGTGACAAATCGATGGCAGTGCGGCTTTAGTTCAAATCGGTAGTTTTCCGAATCCTTGTTTCAATTCAGCAGAGGCAATGCCAATGCGATTCTTTAAACTGTGAACCCGCGAATCAGAGCTGTTTCATTGAGAATCGCGCCAAAAGACTTTTTCTGAGGAAAACAGTCCCACTGTTAGAATTTTATCAAATTGGTTTTTTCTAGCCAATATTCGTGTATAATCACCCAATTGTATGTGGCACCATCGCCAGCTTAATTTTCACCTCGGCAAATTCCTTTTTGCTGCGGTTTTTTTGCTTTGCCAAAGCGCAGGCGCACAGGCACCCATGATCGTGAACACGAATGTCACAATTCGTCTCCTAGCTTCGAATTTAAGCAGCGGAAACAATCAGCGTTACGAAACGCCCGGACTCAATATTCTCAAAGGCTTGAAGCCGGATGTCGTCGCGATGCAGGAGTTTAATGTCAGTAATAGTTTTGGGATCAACACAACTGCGGCAATTCGCTCAATGATCGACAATGCGTTTGGCACGAATTTCGTTTATTATCGCGAGTCTGGAAAATTGATTCCAAATGGCGTCATCAGCCGATTTCCCATTATGACCAATGGCTTTTGGGATGATCCGCAGTTGACGGATCGCGAATTTGCTTGGGCGAAGCTGGATATTCCCGGGACGAACTTTCTTTATGTCGTGAGTGTTCATTTGCACGGGAACGGCGGACCTAGTTCTCGCGCCATCGAGGCGGACGTGTTGAAAACGCGCATCCAAACGGATTTTCCATCGAACGCTTTTGTGGCGCTCGCCGGCGACATGAATATCGACTCCTCCACAGAAGCGGCTCTGACCACATTCAAAAGTTTTTTAAGCGACAGCCCAATTCCGACCGACGGATTTTCCAACGCTTCCACAAATCTAAATACAAACGAACCTCGTTCGGAGCGTTTTGATTACGTTTTCCCAAGTTTTTCACTGAACAGCAACCGCGTCGCCACCGTTATTGGCTCACATACATTCACCAACGGATTGGTTTTTGATTCGGATGTTTATACTCCATTAAGCGAAGTCTCTCCGGTCGCTTTGGGCGATTCGCACGTTTTCCAAATGCAGCACATGGCCGTCGTGAAAGATTTTCGCATCAACTACACCATCACAAACTTTGTGACCGTTCCGCCGCCCGTTTTAACTTTGAATTCCACCAACCTCATTCGCTGGCAGGGCCTCAGCAATGTGACCTATTCCGTGCAAGCCAGCACAAACCTTCCCACGTTTGCGACGGTCGGGAGCGCCGTTTCAACGACCACAAACTTATCTTTCACCAATCAACTTCCCGGTCTTAACCGCTTTTTTCGCGTCGTCTATCCGTAAAACGCAAAGTTCCAATCTGTTAATTCTCGCAACCTTTTCAGAGCAAGCAGCGCCCAAATCATACGTGTGCATATAAAAGATTTGCGCGGCTCTTTTTCTTGAAGGATACTTCCGAGGCTTCCGAAAACGCCTGTGAATATTGCCCGTCACATAATTCTGTTTTGGTATTTATCGAACACGCTGGTCGTGGCGGACGGCTGGCCGATGTTTCGTGGAACCCCTTCTCTTGCAGGTGGCGCTTCGACTTCATTGCCGCAAAAACCGACATTGCTTTGGAAATTCAAAACCAGTGCGCCGATTAAATCTTCTGCGATCATCGCCGATGGAAAAGTTTTCTTCGGATCGAACGATACGAACGTTTACGCGCTCGATTTTCGCACCGGCAAAAAACTTTGGGCTTACAAAACCGCTGGCAGCGTCGAAGCACCGGGACTTTTTGCCGCCGGAAAATTATTTATCGGCTCGACGGACGGAAATCTTTATTCGCTGGATGGGAATTCAGGAAAACTTCTCTGGAAATATCAGACGGAAGCAAAAATCATCGGCGCACCGAATATCGTGGTAGGGACCAGTTCCACCTCGTCCCAAACTAATTCCTTAAAAATCCTCATCGGCAGCTACGATTTCCGGCTGCATTGCGTCGATGCCACAACCGGCAAATCCAATTGGGTTTATGAAACCGGCAATTACATCAATGGCTCGCCCGCGATTGCCGATGGCAAAACTGTTTTCGGCGGATGCGATGGATTGCTCCACGTCATTTCGGTCGCGGACGGAAAACAAATCAAAGAAATCGAAGCGGGCGCGTATGTCGCGGCGTCCGTCGCGCTGGCAGACAATCGCGCTTACTTCGGCCACTACGAAAACGAATTTCTCTGCATCGATTTGAACGAAGGCAAAACGCTTTGGCACTACAAGAACCGCGATTTTCCCTACATGTCATCCGCTGCCGTGACGAAGGATCGCGTGGTCGTCGGCGGACGCGACAAACTTCTGCACTGCATCAATCGCGAAAACGGCCAAAAAATCTGGACGTTCGCCACGCAAGGCAAAGTGGACAGCTCGCCCGTCGTGGCCGGAGATAAAGTCGTCGTTGGCTCAGACGATGGCCGGGTTTATCTTGTTTCGTTGCAAACCGGCAAAGAGCTTTGGTCTTACGAAATCGGCCAGCCCATCGACAGTTCTCCCGCAGTGGCCGATGGAAAAATCGTCATCGGCAGTCAAGATGGATACGTCTATTGCTTTGGAGAAAGAAGAAATGAGTGAAACCATTTTAAAATCAGAAACAACGCCGCACGAAAAAAAAGAAATGAATCCTGAAACCGCACTGGAAAAACAAATTGAGATTTACCGGCGCATGAATGGCGAAGAACGCTTGTTGATTGGGCTGCGTCTTCACGAACTCTCCTGCGAAATTGCGCGTGACGGAATTCGCGCGCAATTCCCGACGGCGAATTCAATGCAAGTTGAAGAAAAACTTAAAGAACGTTTGCGATTGGCTTACGAGTTATGACCGAACAGGAACTTCTCATCGATTGCTTGCATCGGCTAAACCAAGCCGGAATCACCTATATGGTTACCGGTTCGATGGCCAGTAACTACTGGGGAATTCCGCGATCCACGCACGATTTGGATTTTGTTCTGCAATTGCCGCCAACGGCGATTCCTGCGTTGACGCTCGCATTTGCCAACGATTTTGACTTGGACGAGCAGATGATTCGCACCGCGTATCAACCACCGCATCAATTCAACGCACTCGATCATCGTTCCGGTCTTAAACTCGATTTCTGGATGCTGAAAAACGTTCCGTTCGAGCGCGAAATGTTTTCGCGTCGCCAAAAAGTTTCAATCGTGAGTGTTCCCGCATGGATGGCATCGCCGGAAGATGTCATCCTGCACAAACTTTACTGGAGCAACATCACGCCCTCGGATCGACAATTGAAAGACGCGGCGGGCGTGCTGGCCATCCAACGCGAAACACTCGATATGAGTTATCTTCGAGACTGGGCCAAGGAGATTGGTGTGACGGAAACATTGGAAGATCTTTTGGCGGGAAAGATTCGTCCGAAAACGACGTGATTTATTATGAGCGCCTACAAACGAAAATCATGGCGAGAAAAATTGGCGGACAACAAAGGCTTGCCCAAAGTCGGCAAAGTCGAAGGCAAAATGACGAAGAAATGGGGAACAGGAACGATGGTAATTCCCGCGCCGATGGAAGTGGACGAAATCATGCGGAGTGTTCCGAAAGGAAAAGTCACGACCATCAACGAAATTCGCGCGAGTCTGGAGCGTAAGCATCGCGTGAATTTTGCTTGTCCCATCACAACAGGAATTTTTGCGTGGATCGCTGCCAACGCTGCTGCTGAAACGCAAGCCGAAGGAAAGAAGCGCGTCACACGGTGGTGGCGCACGTTGAAAACCAGCGGCGAATTAAATCCTAAAAATCCCGGCGGCATCGCTGCGCAATCAAAGCTGCTGCGAACCGAAGGACACGAAATCGTTTCCGGCAAAGGCAAGAAACCGCCGACGGTGAAGGATTTTGAAAAGGCAATTGCGCCGTAAATGTTCCGCAAATGAAACCCAAAGTTTATCTCGAAACGACGATTGTGAGTTATCTCACCGCACGGCCAGCACGAGACGTGATTATGACCGCCACTTTGGAACAAACCAAAAAATGGTGGGCGTCGGAACGAAACAGGTTTGATCTGTTTATTTCTGACATCGTGATTCGCGAAGCATCCTCCGGCGATGCCACCGCCGTGCGAAAGAGGATTGAAATCTTGCGCGCGATTGTCGCTCTGGAAACCGACTCTGAAGTGCAATCGCTGGCTCGCGTATTTCTTCAAAACATGGCGTTGCCCGCGAAAGCCGCCGATGACGCATTGCATATCGCCATCGCTGCCGTGAACCAAATGGATTATCTTCTGACATGGAATTGCCGACACATTGCCAACGCGGTCACGCGACCCA
>JBDSLX010000350.1:0-3730 GCA_039916145.1 Verrucomicrobiota bacterium
GTGGCCTTGGATTACCACGTTCTCTTGAAATTGTTTCTGAAACAATTCACAATGTCGGCTCATGATAAACCGATTAACTCCCGCGATCGTTTGAAGATGATTATTTTTTGCGAAGTTCAAAATTAAGGAATAATTCAAACAACCTCGGCCTTGGACGATGGTTCCCCCTCCACTGGAGCGCCGTAAAATCGGAATCGCTTGAGCAGTCGCTGCACGACAATTGACTTCGAGAATTACCTTGTTGGCGTAGCCGACGACGATGAAATAATCAGCTGGTTCCCAGACGCGCAATATTTCCGGGCCATCGGTCTCCTCGCAAAAATCCAGAAGCGCTTCGTCGCAGGCAAGATTTTCGGCGGGCGTCGGTAAAGTCAGGTCCAGATATTTCATCGCTCCGTCATCTTCCTGATTTTCTTAATCATAATCTTACTCTTAATCCTGATCTTCGGTTCGCCGGGAAAAGATTAAGAGTAAGATTACGATTAGGATTAAGGCAGGGAAGGGAAACTTAATTCTCATCGAAACCAGCGTTGAAGAATTCCCAATAATTAAGTTGGCGGAGCGGGTTCGCCACTTTACAACTCTGCACTGCTCGCGCAGGGACGCGGGAGAATTTTGTTGGATTTTTGCACAGTGAAACCCAAACGACGAGACATCGACATTACTTCGCACACGGACAGCGATCCGATTCGCACTCCGTACATCAACACCATTCCGCCAGAAGATGAGCCTAATTTTCCCGGCGACCGCGAAACGGAACGTCGCATCAAAAGTATTATTCGTTGGAATGCGATGGCGATGGTTGTCAATGCCAACAGCAAACACGATGGGTTGGGCGGGCATATCTCGACTTTTGCTTCCAGCGCGACTCTTTACGAAATCGGTTACAACCATTTCTTTCGCGGCGATGAAGGCGAACTGCCCGCCGATTTAATTTATTTTCAAGGCCACGCCACGCCGGGAAATTACGCGCGCTCCTTTCTCGAAGGCCGCTTCACGGAAAATCATTTGCAGAATTTCCGCCAGGAATTGTCGGAAGGCGGCGGGCTTTCTTCGTATCCGCATCCGTATTTGATGCCGGATTATTGGCAATTTCCAACCGTGTCGATGGGACTCGGTCCGCTCATGTCATTGTATCAAGCGCGGTTCATTCGTTACCAACAGGCGCGCGGTTTTTTGCCTAAACAAAACGAGCCAAAGATTTGGGCGTTCCTTGGCGACGGCGAATGCGACGAACCTGAAACGCTCGGCTCCCTCACGCTCGGTTCGCGCGAAAAACTCGACAACCTGATTTGGGTCGTGAACTGCAATTTGCAACGGCTCGACGGCCCCGTGCGCGGCAATGGAAAAATAATCCAGGAACTCGAAGGCACATTTCGCGGCGCAGGCTGGAACGTCATCAAAGTCATTTGGGGATCGAGTTGGGACAGCTTGCTCGCCAAAGACGAAACCGGCTTGCTCGTCAAACGGATGGAAGAATGTGTTGATGGTGATTATCAAAAATACACGGTTGAAACCGGCAGTTATATTCGCCGCCATTTCTTCGGCAAATACCCTCAGTTGCTCGAACTGGTCAATGACATGACCGACGAAGAATTACGCAAGCTTTCTCGCGGCGGTCACGATCCACAAAAAGTTTACGCCGCCTACAAAGCCGCGATGGAGCACAAAGGCTCGCCGACGGTCATCCTCGCGAAAACGGTCAAAGGTTATGGTCTCGGCGAAGCGGGCGAAGGCCGCAACATTTCGCACGGGCAGAAAAAAATGAACGAGAAAGAGCTGCGCGAATTCCGCACTCGTTTCGACATTCCAATCAGCGACGAAGAAATTGCGGAATATCCGTTTTATCGTCCGTCACCGGATTCCCACGTCGTCAAATATTTGATGGAACGCCGGAAAAAACTTGGCGGCTCAATTCCCAAACGCGTGGTCAAAGCCGCGCCATTGGTGATTCCGCCGTTGAGCACATTTTCCTACGCGCTCAAAGGAACCGGCCCGATTCGCGTCGGCTCCACGACCAAAGGTTTCACGCAAACTTTGGTCGCATTGCTCCGCGACAAAACTGTTGGCCGCAATGTCGTTCCAATCATTCCAGACGAAGCGCGCACCTTCGGCATGGACACGATGTTTTCCGAATTTGGAATTTATTCTTCACGCGGCCAGCTTTACGAGCCAGTCGATGCCGGAACCGCCGCCTATTTTAAAGAAGCGAAAGACGGACAGATTCTCAACGAAGGCATCAACGAAGCCGGCTCCATCGCCTCCTTCGTCGCGGCGGGAACTTCCTACGCCAATCACGGCGTGAACATGATTCCGTTTTATATTTACTATTCGATGTTCGGCTTCCAACGCATTGGCGATCAGATCTGGCTCGCCGCCGACAGCCGCACCAAAGGATTTTTGCTCGGCGCAACTTATGGTCGCACGACGCTCAATGGCGAAGGTCTGCAACACGAAGATGGTCACAGCTTGCTCATGGCCAGCACCGTTCCAAATCTTTTGGCCTACGATCCCGCGTTTGATTTTGAAACTGCCGTCATCGTCCATGACGGTTTGAAGCGCATGTATGAAAAGGGCGAAGAAATTTTTTATTACCTCACGCTCTACAACGAGGATTATCAAATGCCCGCGATGCCCGAAGGCGTCGAAGAAGGAATTTTAAAAGGGCTGTATAAATTCAAGCCCGGCACCGAAGGCAAAAAACACAAAGCGCAAATTTTCGGCAGCGGCGCAATTATTCGCTCTGCGTTAAAAGCACAGGAAATTCTGGCCGAGCGTTATGACATTTCCGCCGATGTTTGGAGCGCGACAAATTACAAATCATTGCGCAACGACGGATTGAAAGCCGATCGCTGGAATATGCTTCATCCAACCGAGCCGCAGAAAAAATCTTACGTTGAAACGTTGCTCACGAACGAGAAAGGCCCATTCATCGCCGTTTCAGATTGCATGAAAATCGTTCCCGAACAAATTAACCGCTGGGTTCCAGGTGGCTTGACCATTTTGGGAACCGACGGTTTTGGCCGCAGTGATACGCGCCCCAACCTGCGAAGATTTTTTGAAGTGGACGCGGAATCCACCGTGATTGCAACGTTGTGGGCGCTCGCAAACAAAGGCGCGATTGAAAAACAAGTGGTCGCCAATGCAATTAAAGATTTGGGCGTGAACCCCGAAAAATTGTTCCCGGAAATTCTTTCAGTGAGCTAAAAATATGGACGTCAAATTACCACCACTTGGTGAAGGCGCAGATTCTGGAACGGTTGTCAGCATCCTCGTCAAAGAAGGCGACACAATCACCAAAGGCCAAACGATCATCGAACTCGAAACCGGCAAAGCAGTGACGCCGATTTTATCTAGCGCCGCTGGACAGGTTTCAAAGATCATAGTCAAAGAAGGTCAGAAGATTTCTGTCGGCGCACCGATTCTTTCTTTGACAGGCGGCGCTGCTGAAGCTCCAAACACAGCCGCCGCGCCGAAAAAAGCTACTCCTGCAAAAACTCCGGCGAAAAAATCTTCGGACCCAGCACAGGAAGAAGTTGAAGAAGCGGACAACGAAGAATTTGAATATTCAGGAACAAATCCGCCACCCGCGTCCCCTTCCCTACGTCGCCTCGCGCAAGATTTGGGAATTAATTTGCACAAAGTTCAGGGCAGCGAAGGCGGGGGGCGAATCGTTTTGGCGGATTTAAAAAGTTACGTTCAAAATCTGCAACGCGCTGCGAAATCGAAA
>JBDSLX010000351.1:0-3535 GCA_039916145.1 Verrucomicrobiota bacterium
TTGCTCACCGATTTTGACATGGGTTCGATGAATGGTTTGGAGTTGACCGAACATTGCCGACGCACTATGCCTGAACTTAAAGTCGTGCTGGTCAGTGGAACAGTGGAAGCATCTACGGCCCTCAATCATCCCGTTAAGATAAATGAATTTCTGAGCAAACCGTATCGCCCTAGAGATTTGGCAGCGTTGGTCCGGACGCTTTTGGCGGAATAATTGCGCACCGTTTGACAGCTCCGCAGCCTTCACCTACGCTCGTTTTTCGATGTTGCTACGCGGAAAAAAATTAGGTCTGCTGATTTCATCCAAACCGGATTCGCCGAAATTTCAACAGGGCTTGCGGCTAGCGGAAGCGGCGCTGGCCGAGGGCCTAAATGTTTATCTTTATTGCATTGACGACGCGGTCGATGGCGTGATCGACGCGAAATTGCAATTGCTCAAAGAACGCGGGGTCAAACTTTATGCCTGCGCTTACGGCGCGCATCGTCGGAATTTCCCCTTGAGCGACAAAGCAACCTTCGCCGGATTGACCGTGGTGAGCGACCTCATCGCTGGCACAGATCGCTTTTTAAGTTTTAATTAATTGGCCAAGGAAATTCGATGCCCAATCCAAACGTGCTTTTCATCGTCAGCGGCGATCCGCGAAACAGTCCGCGACCAGCGGAAGCCATTCGCATCGCCGCCGGAGTTGGCGCTTGGAAAAAAGCGAACATCACACTTTATTTGCGCGAGACCGCAGTTCTGGCTTTGAGTGAATTCGCGGATGAGTTCATTGACGAAGATAATTATACCCGTTATTTGCCAATCGTCGGCGAATTTGGCCGACCGATTTACGTGCAAAAAAATGCAGTGGAACTTGCTGAACTCGGTGAGTCAGCCTTCAAATTTAAAGAAATCTCAGATGATGAACTGTCCGATTTAGCTGCTAACAGCACTTACGTCGTTCGCTTTTGATTCATGCCAACTCTGCTCCACATTTTGACGCAACCCGATGACGCGCTCGCCAGCGAAATCATCGCGAAGCAAAAATCAAAGCCGGAGAATAAAATTGAAGTCGTCGATTTGACTCAAGCCGATGCGGATTATAAAAAACTGCTTGAGAAAATTTTCAGCGCAGATTCAGTGCAGGTTTGGTGAAATTGTAGCGGCGCGTCTGTGACCGCCGGAAATTTTCCCCAAAACAAATGCGGCGGTCACAGACGCACCGCTACAAAACAAATTATTTTTCCGGCAATTCCCGAATCTTGATATTTCGATACCAAACCTCATCGAGGTGGTCGGTCAACAGAACGTGGCCTTTGATTTTTTCTCCAAAATCTTTCACGTCTTTGAATTTGCTCTGAGCAATCGCCGCTTTCAATTCCGGGCTGCCGAGTTCGTACGCCAAAACTTTCTTGCCATTGAGCCAATGCTCGACGTGATTGCCTCGCACCAAAATTCGCGATTCGTTCCATTCGCCGAACGGCTTGACGCGCTTGTCTTTTGCAGGCGGCAAAATGTCGTAAAGCGAAGCCGTCATCCGCTTTGATTCGGTTTCGAGCGAATCATCGATCATTTGATATTCCGGCCCCGGTGCGGAACGTGTTTCTGAAACCAGATATTTCACGCCATTGTTGGCTTTGGCCGGAATCCGCCATTCCCACTGCAAATCGTAATCCGTGAATTGCTCGATGGTAATAATATCACCGCCATTGCCCTTCGGCTGAAGCTTAAGATACCCGCTTTCCACAACCCACCCCTTTGGCGGCGCGTCCGGCTTTTTGTAATTGCGCCAGCCTTCCAGCGATTTGCCGTTGAAAAGTAATTTCCATCCGGCCTCTCGTTCCTTCGCAGAAAGTCGATTGACGAAAGTATCGGCGGAAAAAACTCGAAGCGTCGCCGCAAAAAGTAATACCGGAATCAGGAATGATTTTGCCGACACAAAATTATAATCGGTGGATGCGGATGTTTCGATACCAGACTTCGTCGTGATGATTCTGCAAAACAATGTGGCCGGTTTTTTCTTTCGCGAACCGCGGCATTTCTTTGAATTTGCTTTGAGCGATCAAGTCGTTGAGTTCCTTGCTGCCCAAATCGTATTCCACGATTTTCCGCAGGTTGAGCCAATGCTCCACATGATTTCCGCGCACCCGCAATCGCGCATGGTTCCACTCGCCGACCGGTTTGAGATGTTTATTTTTCGGCGCGATCAACGCGTAAAGCGCGCCCGCCGAAGTTTTTGGATTTTTCCCGTCATTGTGTTTCGCGTCGTCGAGCACCTGCATTTCCGCGCCCGTATTGTAGGAGGCCGGAAGATCTTCCGACACGTGATACATGATGCCGCTGTTGCCGCCGGGGGAAATTTTCCAGTCCAAATGCAGATCAAAATCTTGGAATTTTTCTTTCGTAATCAAATCCACCACTTCCCCGCCCGCAATGGTTTTGAGCGTGCCGTTTTCCACTTTCCAACCTTTGTCGGGGAATGAATCTCGTTTGTACCCGCGAAATGCGTCCGTTGATTTTCCGTCAAACAACCAGCTCCAACTGGATTTCGTGGAAGGGCTTTGCGGCGAAGAACAACCGGCCAGGATCAGAGCGGAAAAGATAAATAAAGATTTTATTAAAGTGTTCATGGCTGGACTTTGTATGCGAGCGAATGAATTCGGTCAAGTGAGCGAGTAATCATTCCGTTTTTGGCACAGTCATTTTTTCGCCGAGCCGAAGGTATTGCCAAATCGCGTTGATTTGTTTTTCGCCACTCCCCTCGCAAACATCGGTCAACTGGCTTTTCCCTTCTTCATCGAAATATGTTGGCATCTTGCTGGTTGGATCGACGGAGGACGGACTGCGCAACCAACGTTTGAAAAATGCCGACTGCAATCGGTCAACGCTGTAAGCCAGATTGATTCCGGGTGCTTCAAACACTTGCGTCGCCCCAACGCTCCCAACGGAATGACACGTGACGCACGAAAATCCCAGCGGCGGAATGGAAACAAGTTTCTGACCGATCTCCGCTGCCTCTTTTTCGATGGCTGGTTCGGTTGGGGTATGAGGAGGCAATCCGTGTTGCATCGCTAATCCTTCGGCCAAAAGTTGCGCGCGTTTCGGGAAAGCTGGCATTTGCGATTCAAGCCACGGACGTGGTTTGTAAGAGATCTCTCCAGCAATAAATCTGGCCGACCATTCCAGCTTCAATTTTTCGCCAAGGATTTCAAACTGCGGAATACTTTCAATTTTTCCGTGACACTCGAGGCAGTTCAAGCTGCGCGATTGGCGTTCGGCAAATTCCGCAGGAACGTGGCGCGAAAGTGACGCGCGATCCGTTGCCGCAAATTTTTGCAACGCCTCACGCTGCTCGACGGAAAAACCAAACCGAGGCGATTTGGAATTTTCGCTGGATTTCTCAGCCAAACAACCCGCTTTCCAATTTGAAATTTGCGGGAGCGTTTTTGTGGAAAATTGGTTTTCTAATTTCAACGAATGACAGTTGAGGCAGCCGGAGCTTTGCACTAATTTTTTCCCATTCTCGATTGTCTCCTTAATTGGCACAGCGGTTTCC
>JBDSLX010000352.1:0-9497 GCA_039916145.1 Verrucomicrobiota bacterium
CGCGCGACTTTGCCTTCCATGTTGAAACAAGCTGGATACAAAACTGCGGCCATCGGAAAATGGCATCTCGGCCTCGGCGATGGCGCGATTGATTGGAACAAGGAAATCAAACCCGGCCCGCTCGAAATTGGTTTTGACTATTCTTTTCTGATTCCGGCAACAGTGGATCGCGTGCCCTGCGTCTTCGTGGAAAATCATCGCGTCGTTGGACTCGATCCAAAAGACCCGATCCAAGTGGATTACGAAAAAAAGGTGGGCGACGAACCAACCGGCAAAGAGCGTCCCGATCTTTTGAAAATGAAACTCACGCACGGCCACGACAACACCATCGTCAACGGCATCAGCCGCATTGGATTCATGAGCGGCGGCAAATCCGCGCGGTGGGTAGATGAAGACATTGCCGACGTCATCACTTGTCGCGCGGTGAAATTTATCGAAGAAAATAAAGCGCGTCCGTTTTTCCTCTATTTCGCCACGCACGATATTCATGTCCCGCGCACGCCTCATGCCCGCTTCAAAGGCACGAGCGAATCGGGTTTGCGCGGCGATGTCGCGCAGGAGTTTGACTGGTCGGTTGGCGAAATTATGAAAACGCTCGCGCGTCTCAAGCTCGACAAAAACACACTCGTCATCATGACCAGCGACAACGGCCCCGTCCTCGACGACGGCTATGAAGACGGCGCAATAAAAGATCTCAATGGCCACAAACCTTCCGGCCCGTTTCGCGGCGGAAAATACAGTTTGTTCGAAGGCGGCACGCGCGTTCCGTTCATTGCGCGCTGGCCGAAAAATATTGAGCCGGGTCCATCCGCTGCGCTCATTTGTCAAATCGATTGCTTCGCCACGCTCGCCGCTCTCGTGGGTCAAAAAATTTCCGCTGAAGCCGCGCCCGACAGTGTCAACGTATTGTCCGCGCTTCTCGGAAAATCCAAGAAAGGCCGCGACTATTTAATCGAGGATGCGCGTGGTCAGGCGTTGCGCAAAGGTTCCTGGAAATTTATTCCCGCCAACAAAATCGCCACAGAACCGATCAAGGCCAAAAATAAAAACGGGGTTGCGTCCGAGCCACAGCTTTACGATTTGGCGAGTGACATCGGTGAAACGAAAAACCTGGCGGTTGAAAAGACGGAGTTGATCCGGGAAATGGCCGCGAGGTTGGACACATTTCGCTCGGCGAAGAAAACACGGACAGAATAAAGGAATTAAATACAGGAGGACTCCAGTCCCCTAGTATTTCGTGCGCTAACCGACTTCTTTCGATTTCAGGGCTTCCTTGATTACTTTTTTTGGCAGGCCGTTAGCGTATGCGTTTTCTTGCATAAGCGTGCGACGCTAAAGCTTAAATTTTAAAATGCCATGTCGGTTTGTCTAAGCAGTCTTAGTGATATTTTCATTCCGTGAATTACCATCAGTACTTATGACGATTCCCACCGAGCCGATTGGCAGTATTCCAAGACCGATTGAATTGTTGGACGCCATCCACGCGGCGGGCGGTGATTCGTCGCCGCAATTGGAACCGTTTTATGAAGTGGCCATCAAAGACACCATTGCGCGATTCGGGGCGACCGGCTCCCCCGTCGTCACAGATGGCGAGCAAAGGAAGTATCATAATTTCTGGACCTATTGTGTGCATGGTCTTCCGAATGTTTCGCCCGAGGGTTTCAAAATTCCGTTCTCAGCGGGACACACGCGCCGGATTGCGATAACGCTGCGTTTTCCCCGAGAAATGGAACTGCGTTTCTCAATGATCTTTCGCTCCTGCTAAATTTTCTTCTTCACGCCTGCCGCTAACTTCCCTAATGTCGCCGCCAGCCCACTTTCACTATGCAAAAACAACTCAAAGCCAAACTCGCGTTTTTCATGTTCCTGCAATATTTCATCTGGGGTTCGTGGTATGTCAGCATGGCGACGTATCTGGGCAAAACACTTGGCTTTGAAGGCGGACAGATCGGCGCGGCTTACGGCGCGTTCGCCATCGGCGCGATGATCTCGCCGTTTTTCGTGGGACTGATTGCAGACCGCTATTTTGCCTCGGAAAAATTGCTCGCGTTTCTGGGCATCCTTGGCGGCGCACTGATGTTCATGATTCCAAAGCTCACGACGTTTGCTTCGTTTTATCCGGTGCTGATTATTTATTGCGCATCGTATGTGCCGACGCTCGCGCTGGGCAATTCGCTGGCGTTGCATCATCTATCTGACCCAAAGCGCGACTTCCCGCTGGTCAAAACACTTTCGGCCGTGGGTTGGATCGCGGGGGGAGTGACGCTCAGCCTCGTGTTCAAAGGTGAGCAATCCGCCGTGCAATTTTATCTCGCGGGCGCGGTTTCGATTTTGCTTGGATTATTCTCGCTGGCGCTGCCGCACACGCCGCCGAAGAAAACCGGCAAAGACGTGAAGATCGGTGAGATTCTCGGCCTCGACGCGCTCGCGCTCTTGCAGAAACCATCCTTCGCCATCTTTATCGCGTGCATGTTTCTCATTTGCATCCCGCTCTATTTTTATTTTGTGAACATCAACACGTATGTGACTGAGATGGGATGGAGATTCACGGCGGCAAAACTTTCGCTCGCCCAAGTGTCGGATATCGTGTTCCTGATTCTGCTGCCTTTGATGCTAAAAAGCCTGGGTTACAAGAAAACAATTTTCATCGGGATTGTCGCGTGGGCGGCGCGTTATTTTTTCCTCGCTGGAAGTGTGAACGCCGGTTCCTCGCAAACGGCGCTGATCTTCGCTGCCATTCTGTTGCATGGAGTTTGTTACGATTTTCTTTTTATTGCCGGACAACTGTATGTAGATGACGAAGCGAACGAACGGATGCGCGGCGCGGCACAAGGTCTGATTGCTTTCATTCTTTGGGGCGTTGGCGCGTTTGTCGGAACTTATTTGGCCGGCAAATCACAGACGCAGCACAAGCTTGCCGAACCGTTGGGAAACATCACGCTCGACTGGCATGGCATCTGGATTTACCCGGCGTGGGGCGCAGTCGCGGTGCTCGTGATTTTTTTGATCTTTTTCCGGGAACCGCCGAAGAAAACCACGGCCAACACCGCATCGATGGAAACAGGGAAATCTGTTGAAGCGCCTTGAAAGAGGCGCTTACCCAAACCGGCCCTCACTTATGGTTTGACGGCAGATCGTTTTGCTTTTTTCCTCGCCTTTCTCGCTGATGGCTCGGGCACCTCAACCGATTTGACCGTGCCGGGACTGAATTCATCGAGGACAGCCTGAAGGTGTTTTCGCGCCCCTTTCGCCTTGGCTTCTTCCGTGTCCATCGCAACCAGTTTTTCAACAAAAGGCGAATCGCTCATGTCGTAAAGCCCTCCTGCTTGCGTCAATTTCCAGCCGTCATTGCGCACGTACCATTTTTGTCCGAACTGAACAAACTTTTTTATGCGGATGAACTTTTTCCTGCTTGAGCGTAAGTCAGAAATTGAGACTCTGAATCTTTCTTAGACAAAATGAACTTATGCCTCCTAAAACGAATTAGAAATTACGCGGTTTTTATTTTCTTTCTCGGTGGCGCGATCGCTTTCGCTGCACCGAAGAAAATTGTCTTGATTGCCGGGCCGCTGGATGATCATCCGCCCGGCACGCACGAATATGAAAACAATATTCTGTTATTGAAACATTGCATTGAAAGCTCAGCGGATTTTGGTGGCGCAAAAGCGGAAATTTATTTCAACGGCTGGCCTGAAAACCCGTCTGCGCTCAATGATGCCGATACCATTTTTATTACGTCAGGTGGTTCGGATCGCAAGGAAACGGATCATCCGCTTTATGTTGGCGACCATTTTTCACAGCTCGAAAGGCAGATGAAACGCGGCTGCGGTCTGATGCTTTACCATTGGACCACCTTTCATCCGAGCCGGATGCACGATAAAATCACGGAATGGATTGGCGGCTATTTCGATTACGAAACCGGCCCAGATGGCCCCACCAAAAAATGGTTCTCGAAAATCGAGAATCATCATTGGACGGCAACACCTGTCACCACCACGCATCCAGTTGGTTTTGGTTTGAGGGCGTTTGATTTGTCCGAAGAGTTTTATTTTAACATTCGGTTTCGCGAGAACGATTCACGGCTCACGCCGATTCTCTTGAAAGATACGATTGGAGTTTCAAAAGAAAACGTGGTGGCCTGGGCGGTCGAGCGCGAGGGTGGGGGACGAGGTTTTGGATTTACCGGAGGACATTTTTACACGAATTGGTGGATTCCAGATTTCCGAAAACTTCTCCTGAATGCAATGGCATGGACGGCAAAGATAGATGTGCCGCGAAACGGTGTGGATTCGTCTTTAGAAAATTTTGATTCACAGGCTTCACAGAAAAACAAAACAAATGTCGCATCCGCTCTAGGTTCTCCGGCCAAAAATTCTTTGCCGACTCCTGCTAGAAAACTGCTTCCGGCCAACCCGGAAAAGGACAGCGGCAAAGTCGCCAAGGAAGAAGCGTGGAAAGACAGTCGCTTGAGCCAGACGGATGTCGGACAATTTCTCAGTTCAAGTTTACCGACACCGAACGGCACAGTGCTAAAAGGCATTTCCATTAAAATCGGTGAGCACGACGAAGCGGCGGTTTGTTATGATACCGCTTCAGCGAATCTGCGAGCGGCGTGGACAGGAAAGTTTCTCCAATTTGACCCGGCTCGGTTTGGACTCATTAAAAGTCCGATGATCGCGGGCGAGTTAAAGATTGTGGTTTCCGCTGAGAATGGCTGGAACAAAAAAACAAATTATCGAGGATTATATCTCATGGTAAACGCGTCGTGCTTTCATATGAAGCGAACGGAAGGTCAATTCTCGAATCGCCGTGGTTCGAGTTAGCGGAAGAAACCTCCGCGTTCACCCGCACCTTTCAAATTGGTAAAGACACCCGTAGCAGCCGAGGTGACGAGGCTCATTCTCTCACAGTGTTGGAAATAAAAGGCGCTCACGCTGAGCAAAAAACGATGAATGGCCATCAAATCAGCGTCCTCGAAAACGATGGAAAATTATTCGCGGCGGCGATTGTCGGAAATGCTGGAGCAAAATTAAAAATCGCGGATAACGGCCAGGTCGTTCTCGAATTTTCCCCTGTGAAGAAAACGCGTTTGAGTAAATTGTTTCTTTGGACGGGCGCTTCCGATGAACTTCCAAAATTTGCCGCGCTCTTGGAAAATAGTTCCTCACCGGAAAATCTACAGGCGCTCACCAAAGCGGGCGAGGCACGTTGGCAGGAAATCATTTCAACGAAAGGAGAAGTCTCTCGTTCTTCGTCGGAGCCATATGTTGTCGATACGATCACCGTTCCGTATGAAAATTCTTACCAAGCTTTGATGTTTCTTTCCGGTGTGGATTTTTTTCCTAACGGAGATGCGGCCGTTTGTTCCATTCACGGCGACGTCTGGTTGGTCGGCGGCATCGACGACCAACTGCAAAATATAAAATGGAAACGTTTTGCCACGGGACTCTTCCAACCGCTCGGTTTAAAAATTGTAAATGGCGATGTCCACATTCTTGGCCGCGATCAAATCACGGTTCTGCACGACCGCAATCACGACGGCGAAGCTGATTTTTACGAAAACTTTTATAATGGAATTCAAACATCCGAAGGCGGTCATGATTACGTGACCTGTCTCGAAACCGACCGACAGGGTAATTTTTATTATGTCGATCCGGCGGGCGTGCATCGCGTTTCCCCCAACGGACGAAAACACGAAACGATTGCTACTGGTTGGCGAAATCCAAATGGAATGTCGGTCAGTCCTGAAGGCATAATTACTGTCGCTCCGCAAGAGGGACATTGGACGCCGACCTCCGCGATTTGTGAAGTGAAGCCGTCCGGATATTACGGTTTCGGCGGGCCGCAAATCACTTCGGAACGGCCTCTTGGTTACGACACGCCACTCTGTTGGATTCCGCGCATCATGGATAATTCCACCGGAAGCCAACTCTGGGTCACCAGCGAAAAATGGGGGCCGCTCACAGCACAAATGCTCAATCTTTCCTACGGTCGTTGCACGATGATGCTGGTCTTGAGGGAAGTTGTGAATGGGTGCGCACAAGGTGGCGTTGTGCAAATGAAACCGCGTTTTCTTTCCGGCGCAATGCGCGGCACCTTTCGGAAACAGGATGGGCAACTTTATGTGGTTGGTTCGATGGGCTGGTCCACGAGCGCGACACGCGACGGCAGTTTTCAACGCGTGCGCTACACCGGAAAAGATATAAATCTTCCAATGCAATTGAAAGTTCGGCAGAACGGAATTCAACTCACCTTCAGCGATGCGTTAGAAAAAGAAACCGCCGAAGACCCCGGCAGCTACGGCATCGAGCAATGGAATTATCGCTACTCGAAAGAATACGGTTCAAAAGAATATTCCGTCCATTCACCCGAAGAAGTTGGTCACGATCCAATGGATGTGGAATCCGCGAAATTGCTGGCGGACGGTCGCACGGTGTTTTTGGAGATCCCAAATCTTCAACCCGTCATGCAGATGCAAATTCAATACAACGTGAACGCGGCGGATGGAAAAACGATTCGTGGCGAAATTTTTAACACAATCAATCAGCTTGGCCCTCGAAAAAACTAGTTTGGAGACCGCCGTTAACTGTTGCAAATTTTCGGGTGTCCGCCGTTCAATCCGCTAATCGTAAAGGCTGCCTGTTTTGCCGTTGGGTCTCTAGTTTTCAAAGATAACTTGGCGGAGTTCAGCAGGAACTCGCCTCCCGGCAAAACTCCTCCTTCGGTGTCTTTTATTTTGAGTCAACGCGGTGAATAATGTGATTTATAATGAGACTGGTTTTTCAAACTCGTTTCGTTATCGTCGCTGCAAAGAAGACATGAACACCGAAGAAAAAATCCAATCTTTTCGCAAAAGCTACGAAGCTCTGCGCGCTGAAATCGGCAAAGTTATCGTCGGTCATGATGCGATTGTCGAAGGAACTTTAATTGCCATTTTCAGTGGCGGCCACGTGTTGCTCGAAGGCGTGCCCGGCCTTGGGAAAACGTTGCTCGTCCGCACGCTCAGCGAAGTGCTCGACATGAGTTTCAATCGCATCCAATTCACGCCCGACCTCATGCCAGCCGACATTCTCGGCACCAACATCGTCATGGAAACTCCCGGCGGAAAACGCGAATTTGTTTTTCAACGCGGCCCGATTTTCGCGCACTTGCTTCTCGCCGACGAAATCAATCGCGCCACTCCCAAAACGCAATCGGCCATGCTCGAAGCGATGCAGGAAAAAAGCGTCACCGCTGGCGGCGAGATTCGTAAATTAGGCGAACCTTTTTTCGTTCTCGCGACACAGAATCCCATCGATCAGGAAGGAACTTATCCGTTGCCCGAAGCGCAACTCGACCGGTTTTTCTTCAAGCTGATTGTGGGTTATCCGAACGCGGCTGAACTAACAGAAGTTCTCACGCGCACAACCGAAAGCGCGAAACCGCAAATCAATCGCGTGCTGACGAAAGAACAGATTTTGGAATTGCAGGCGCTGGTTCGTCAGGTGCCGGTTGCGTCGCATGTGAAAGATTACGCCGTGCGCCTCGTTCTCGCGACGCATCCCAAGAGCGAAACCGCCGCACCAATCAGCAATCAATATCTGCGTTTCGGCAGCAGTCCGCGCGGTGGCCAGACGCTGATTCTCGGCGCCAAAGTTCGCGCGCTGACCCACGGACGTTTCAACGTCAGCTTCGACGACATACAAGCCGTCGCCACCTCGGCATTGCGCCACCGTTTGATTCTAAATTTTGAAGCCGAAGCCGAAGGCGTGACAACCGACCTCATCATTGAACAAATTCTGAAGGACGTTCCGAAAGATGCGATGGCGGTGAAATTGTAGGCCTTGAGTAAAAGCAATTGCGGATTTACGCTTTCAATTATGAACATCCAACTCACTGCGGTTTTCCGAAAGTTTCCTAAGGGCTATGCCGCCTTTGTCGAAGAACTTCCGGGTGCCAACACGCAGGGGGCGACGTTGGAAGAAGCGCGTGCGAATCTTGCTGAAGCTGTGCAAATGGTGTTCGAAGCCAATCGCCAACTGGCTGAAGAAGAATTGCGCGGCGAAAAAGTTATCCGTGAACCGCTCAAGTTGAACGCTGCATGAAGCGGCGCGATTTAGTTCGCCATCTGGAAGATCACGGTTGCGAATTTCTGCGCGAAGGCGGCAATCACACGATTTACGTGAATCGCGCACGGAAAAAAGTTTCAGCCGTTCCTCGCCATCGCGAAGTCATCGAATTCACCGCTCGAAAAATTTGCAAGGATCTGGAAATTCCGCTGCCGTGAATTGTCCCTTCATTTCCCTCATTGCTGCTTTATTGATTTTGCAGAGTGTTTCCGTCTGCGCTCAATCAAAACGAAACCTCGATTCCTATCCTCGGTCCAAAAGCAAAAAAGGTCTTCAAGTTCAAATGGTTGATGACGCAATTGCGTTGGGTGTCAAACACGCTGCCATTAATTTCAATCTCGGTCAGGTGGTAATTCTTGATGCCGCGCCCAACGATTTGCGCTGGGAATCCGATGGACGCACTTTTCATTTTCGCCGCGATTACATCGAACGCATCGACGAGAAAATCAAACCGCTCTCGGATTCAGGCGCGGCGGTCAGTTTGATTTTACTCAACTACAAAGGAGCCGATGCGAGATTAAATAAAGTGCTGTTGCATCCCGGCTACGACAGCGCATGTCCGAATGATTTGAGTGCGTTCAACACGGTCACGTCTGAAGGCGCGGCGTATTTCAAAGTCTGTATCGAATTTCTGGCCGCGCGCTATTCTGCGAAAGGTTATCCGCACGGGCGCGTCGTGAATTACATCGTCGGCAACGAAGTGAATTCACATTGGTATTGGGCCAACATGGGGCGCGTTTCGATGGAGCAATTTGCGCAGGATTATTTGCGAACCGTGCGCGCTTGCCACACGGCAGTGCAAAAATTTTCTTCCAGCGCGCGAGTTTTTATTTCATTAGAACATCATTGGAATATTCGCTACGCCGCCAGCGATGAAACTCAAGGATTTGCCGGACGCCCGTTCGTTGATTATTTCAACCAACTCGCCAAAGCGGGTGGGAATTTCGATTGGCATATCGCATTTCATCCCTATCCAGAAAATCTCTTTGAGCCGCGCACCTGGAATGACAAGAGCGCAACGTTTGACGAAAACACCCAGCGCATCACCTTCAAAAATCTCGAAATGTTGCCGCGCTACTTGAGGCGACCCGAATTGCTTTTTGAAGGAAAGCCGCGACGAATCATTTTGTCGGAGCAAGGATTTCATTCCGACGGCACGACGAATGGCGAACTCGCGCAAGCCGCCGCGTATTGTTACGCCTATTACAAAACCGAACGGTTGGATGGAATCGACGCGTTTATTTTGCATCGGCACGTCGATCATCCGAGCGAAGGCGGATTGAATCTCGGTTTGTGGCGACGCGAACCGTTGACCAAGAAACCAATTTACGAAGTCTTCCGCGCTGCCGACACGCCTGAATGGAAAAAAGCGTTTGAATTCGCGCTGCC
>JBDSLX010000353.1:0-9703 GCA_039916145.1 Verrucomicrobiota bacterium
AACAACCGCAGCGCGAACCTGACCTTCGCCGACGGCCACGCGCAAAAGTGGAAGTGGCGTTACAAAAAAGTGTTCACCGGATCGAGCCAAACCACGGCCAACGCGGATGACCTGGCGGATCTGCAAAAATTGCAACGGGCGATTCCTTGAAACGTTGGAGGCGTTGATGTCTTCACCAAAACAATCCGACGTAACCGCCCGTCAACTCCTTGTAGCCCTCCGGCGTGCTGACTTGTTTCAAATAATTGACCCGCGACATCCGTCCGGCGTGACCATCGAAGTAGCCAAGGTTTCCGCCTTTAGCATGATAGGTTCCCAATGAGTCATCGGTCGGATCATATTTCCCGTTTGCGACATTCCAATTGAATAAAGCGACGGTGTTGTCCAAGGCATAATAGTCATCGGCGGCTTGCTCAAAAATCCAAAAGACACGAGTGGGAGAGTATTTCACACGCACAGGGTCGATCGTTTCAGTCCTGCTTTGGGAATAACAGGGTTGGCCGTTGAAAACGTAGTTCCAATTCGTGGTCGGTGACGGAGTTGGGTTGACCTTTCTTGGCGTGGCATTTGGGCACAGCCAGATTTTTTCGGTTTTTAGATACGGCCACAGAAGTCCAGTCCTGAATTGCAACCCACTGCTGAATTCCCAGGCGGCGTCGCGACTGTTTGGCGCGTGATGCCGAAAATCATCATCGGCATAAACCAGCATCGCCAGAGTAATTTGCTTCAAATTGTTGAGGCACTGAATCTGTTTCCCTTTTTCCTTGGCCGCGCTCAACGCCGGCAAGAGCAACGCCGCCAGAATTGCGATGATCGCAATGACAACAAGCAGTTCGATCAAAGTGAACCCGCCGACTTTCTTTCCAACATCTTTCATCGCTCGCCTTTTTGTGCCTTGGATTTCGTAAAAAAGCAAAGCAATGCGTCCGGGTTTGCCACAATAAAAAAGCCTTTCTTAGAATTTTGTCCGCGACTATTTTGTAGCAAGTTGAACGCGTCAACCATGACCAAAAAAACGAGAGTCGCCATCTTAGGCACAGGCAATATCGGCACCGATTTACTGGTCAAAGTATTGCGTTCGCCGTGGCTGGAATGTCGTCTGTTCGCCGGGCGCAACTTATCTTCGCCGGGCATGATGAAAGCCGATCAATTGGGCGTTCCAGTTTCCAGCAAAAGTATTCAGGCAATTGTCGAACGCAGAGATGAATTGGATTTGGTTTTCGATGCGACTTCCGCTGAAGATCACGTCCGCCATGCCAAAGTTTTTCGCGAATTGGGCCTTTTGGCAATTGATCTTACTCCTGCGAAAATTGGGAAAATGTGCGTGCCCGCTGTGAATCTCGAAGAATGTTTGCAGTCCGACAACGTGAACATGGTCAGTTGCGGCGGGCAGGCTTCCGTACCAATTGCGTTTGCCATTGCGCAGGCGAACAAAGACATCGAATACATCGAAACGGTTTCGAGCATCGCATCGCGCAGCGCCGGTCCAGGAACGCGCATCAATCTCGACGAATATTTAGGAACTACTGAGGAAGCGATTCAGAAATTTTCCGCCTGCACTTTTTCCAAAGCCATTCTGAACCTCAACCCGGCGCAACCGTGCGTGCATATGCAAACGACCATCTTTGCCAAGATGCCTCATCCTGACCTGGAAAAAACCCGCGAGACCGTCAGGGCGATTGTTAAAAAAATCCAGGAATATGTTCCCGGCTTCCAAATGATTTTGGAGCCGATGATTGAGAACGGACGGCTCGCCGTGATGATCCGGGTGGAAGGCGCTGGTGATTATCTTCCAAAGTACGCCGGGAATTTGGACATCATCAATTGCGCGGCGATTGCGATGGCCGAAGCCTACGCCCAGAAAAGAGTTGGCAATGTTGACCTCGCCACGAAGAATGGAATCGCTGCATGAATAGCGCAACCATCGTTGTCACCGACCCAACTTTGCGCGACGGCTCCCACGCTTGCAGTCATCAGATCACGGCCGAACAAATCAAAAAATACGCGACCGCCGTCGAAGCCGCCAAAGTCGATTATCTGGAAGTGGGGCATGGAAACGGTTTGGGCGCATCCTCTTTGCAAGTCGGGTTAAGTTTAGTTCCAGAACGCGAGATGCTGAAAATCGCGCGCTCCTGTCTGAAGGAAACCCGCCTCAGTGTTCACGTCATGCCGGGCTTTGCGACCATCAAACGGGAAATCGCCGGGGCCGTTGATCTTGGTGTGGATTTATTTCGTGTCGGTTCACATTGCACCGAAGCCGACCTGACGCAGCGTCACATCAGTTACGTCCGCAACGTCGGCAAAGAAGCCTGGGGAATTCTGATGATGATCCACATGGCGTCGAAAGAAGTTCTCCTGGAAGAAGCCAAGAAAATGCAGTCCTACGGCGCGCAAGGAATCGTTCTCATGGACTCTGCGGGCGCATCGTTTCCGCATGACGTGACGCAAAAAATTGGCGCATTGGCCAATGGTTTGGAAGTGCCGGTTGGATTTCATGCGCACAATAATCTTGGCTTGAGTATCGCCAACTCCATTGCCGCGCTTGAAGCCGGAGCGAGAATCGTCGATGGCACCGGCCGGGGATTTGGCGCCGGCGCAGGCAACGCGCCGATTGAACTCCTCGTCGCGGCGATGCAACGTCTCGGATACAAGTTCAAAGCTGATTTGTATAAAGTCCTGGACGCCGCAGAACTTGCTGCCGAACTTTTTGCGAAAGACCTGCCGGTTTCAAACGCGGTCACCATCGTCAGCGGTTTGGCGGGAGTCTTTTCTGGATTTGCCAAGCCGGTAATCCGCGCCGCCAAACAAATGGAAGTCGATCCGCGCGATATATTCTTCGAACTCGGCCAGCGCAAAGTCGTCGGCGGTCAGGAAGATTTAATTCTCGAAGTCGCCACTGATCTGGCGCGGCGCAAAAAAATTTCCCATCTTCCTAAAACCTAAAACTATGACCGACCGAATCAATCTCGTTCGACAAGATGCCGAAGCAGTCATCGCCAAAGGAACCGATCTGCTCAAGCCGCTGGCGAACAGCCGAATTTTTATTTCCGGCGGCACGGGTTTCCTCGGCATCTGGCTTCTGGAACTTCTTTCCGTCCTCAACACCAAGCATCAGTTCAATACTCAAGTCACCGTTTTCAGCCGCTTCCCGCAAAAGTTTATCGAACGCTTCCCGCATCTTGGTGGTCGCAAGGAATTTAATTTTCTGGAAGGCGATATTCGTTATCTGACTGAACTCCCGCGCGAGACCGATTACGTTATCCATGCCGCCGCGCTGACGGATCGGCGGCTCTTTGCTTCCAATCCAACGATGGTCGGCGACGTGAATGCCTTTGGCGCAATCCGGCTTTTGCGCGCCGCCAATCTTCTGGAGCATCTCAAGAAAGTGGTGCTGATCAGTTCCGGTCTGGTTTATGGCCCGCAAGCGTTGAACATCGAACGCATCGACGAAAATTATTCGAGCGGCATCCGCTGTGATAATGCGAACGCGATTTACGCCGAGTCCAAACGTTTTGCCGAAGCGATGGCGACCTCATTTGTCAGCGAATCTAAACTGCCGCTCGTCACCGTCCGCCCGTTTGCCTTTGTGGGGCCGTATCAATCTTTGGAACTGCCGTGGGCTGTGACCGATTTTATTCGCGACAGCCTGACCGGTTGCCCTCTGAAAATCATGGGTGACGGCGCGACCGTTCGCAGCCTGATGTATGCGAGCGATTTTGCCTTTTGGGTGCTGGCGGCGCTGGCGCAAGGCAAACCGCGCGCCGCCTACAACGTTGGCAGCCCGCATCCGATCGACCTGTTTTCACTCGCCAAAATGATCAGCCAACATTTTACTCCGTCGCCGGATATTCTGACCAAGGTCGGTCAATCTGGACATGAAACGACGCGGCTGGTTCCCAACGTGGAAAAAGCAACGCGCGAACTCGGCGTCGAAATCACCGTCCCGCTGTCAGAAGCGATACAAAAAACAATTACGTGGCATACCGCTAAATAACTGTGAAAAGAAAAGTAAGTGATCTGATTGCTGAGTTCCTTGTGAACAAAGGAATGAAGCATGTTTTTGGAATCGTTGGCGCCGGTAACGCGCATATTTTCGATTCAATTTACCAAAATCCAAACCTTGAAATGGTGTGTGTTCATCATGAGCAAGCGGGCTGCATGGCGATGCAAACCTACTACCGCACATCAGGAATCGTGACCGCTTCCATTCTTACGACGGGCGCAGGCTCCACGAACGGCATCACCGGAATTGTTAGCGCGTGGGCGGATTCGATTCCGTGTTTAGTGATTTCTGGGAACGAGCATTCAAAATACATCCGGCCTGATAATCCATTGCGCATGTACGGAGTCCAAGGTTACGACAGCCCGTTCATGGTGAGCAAAGTGACTAAATATTCTCCGAGGGTCATGGATCCCAAGATGATTTTATTTGAACTGGAAAAAGCGCTTTATATCGCGAACTCCGGCCGGCCGGGACCGTGTTGGGTAGATGTTCCAATGAATATTCAATCTTCGTTCGTCGAAGAAAACGAATTGAAGCGCTTCGATCCAAATTCAATTCCTACGGACACGTTGCCTCCTGACAAACTAAGTATTCGAGTGAATGAAATTGCTGACGCTTTGCGTTCAGCTACTCGGCCCGTCATTTGGTTGGGGCATGGAATTCGATTGGCTGGCGCAGAAAAACTTTTGCCGGAACTTTTGGAAAAATTACCTGCCGCTTACCTGATTTCCTGGGCTGGCATCGACATGATTGATTCAGATCATCCACTCGTGTTTGGGCGAGCGGGAGTTTACGGCCAACGCTGCGCCAATTTTGTCCTCCAGAATTGTGATTTCCTGCTGACGATTGGAACACGGTTGGCTCTTCCGCAAATCGGCTACGACACAAGCGAGTTGGCTCGCGGTGCAAAAATGGCAGTCGTCGATATTGATCCGACGGAATTAGCGAAGTATCCAGAACGGTTTAACATCACCGTTTGCTCCGATGCTAAAGTTTTCATCGAATCGCTAATAAAAACATTTTCTGCAAACCCTATAAAGAAGCCTGTGACATGGCTAAAGCAATGCGAGGAGTATCGCAGAAAATTTCCATGGGTTGGGGAAGAACATAAAGATGAAGGTGGTTTTCTGAACTCTTATCCGTTCATGAATAGGTTGCATCCGCATCTGAAACCGGACCAATTAATTGTCACGGACATGGGTACCGCTCTCTTAAGCGGCCACCAAATCCTTCGCACAAAAAAAGGCCAACGTTTAATGACTTCCACTGGCCTGGGAGAAATGGGTTATGGGTTGCCTGGCGCAATTGGAGCTTCTTTCGCGCGTAATCGCGCTGAAGTTCTTTGTCTCAATTGCGACGGCGGCATGATGATGAATCTTCAGGAATTACAAACCATGGTTCATCATCGACTGCCAATTAAACTGATCATTTTTAATAACGACGGTTATCTGATGATTAAGCATACGCAGAACGCGCTGATGAACGGTCGTTTTGCTGGAACAGACGCTAAATCCGGCGTCAGTTGTCCCGATTTCAGCAAACTTGCGACTGCATTTGGACTTCCTTCGTGGCAGATTCGCACTTGGGAAGATTTTGACCGAGTAATGCCGCTGCTTCAAAATCATGAAGGTCCAGCCATTTGTGAAGTTTTCATGCATCCAGAGCAATTGTTCGTTCCCAAGCTGTCGCTCGCTCTACAGAAAGATGGTACGGTTGTTTCGCCGCCGTTGGAGGATTTGTCGCCGCTTCTGCCGAGAAGTGTTTTGAAGGAAGTAATGCTTACTGGCATACACCCAAAATCAGAGCAAATCTCAACGTAAGTTTGAAACAGAGTTTTGCGTTTGATTGTTTTATCAATCAAAAAAAGGTTTAATTCATTGACAAAATTGAGTTTTCCACGGCTTATATCTCAAATCAAACCAAGGCCGAACTGACTCCCTCGCTACAACCCAACTCAAAGGTATGAAAGTAATAAAATCCGCTGTGAACTCATTCTCAGCAGCAGTGTTTATCGGCATTGCCACGCTAATTTCGCCTCAGATGAGTCAGGCACAGGTCCCGGTCATCAATTCTTTTAGTCCCGGTTCCGGGCCGGTCGGTACAACCGTAACAATCCTTGGAGAAAACTTCAGCCCGCTCGGGAGCAATATCGTTTATTTTGGCGCGGTTCGCGCCAATATTGTTTCCGGGACGACGAACATTCTGGAGGCGACGGTCCCCGTCGGCGCGACCTACGCACCGATCACCGTTACTGTGGAAGGCCTGGTCGCATACGCTAACGCGGCTTTTCAACCCACCTTTTTGGGCAACGGTCAGCCCATCAGCACATCCACGTTCGCACCGCGACAGGATAAAGCAGCCGGCGCAATCGCCTTTCTGACTGTCAATGCGGATCTGGACGGCAATGGGAAACCCGACCTTGCTGTCGCCAACATTGCCGGGCACACCATTTCGTTGTTCCGCAATATCAGCACCAACGGCTTTTTAGGAACAGCTTCCTTTGCGCGATTTGATCTCCCCGCGATCAGCACCTCTGACGGGCCTTACGGACTCACCGGCGGAGATGTGGACGGTGATGGAAAAATCGATTTGGTGTTCGCCGACCCCGCGAACAACCGAGTAGGTGTTCACCGAAACCTTTCGACGATCGGAATCCTCTCTTCCAATTCTTTCAGCGCGCCGATCTACTTTTCCGTCGGTGTTACACCTAGATTCGTGCATGTGCGGGACATTGATGGCGACGGCAAATCCGAGATTGTAACGGCTAACAGCGGAGGCACAGTTTCTGTTCTGCGAAACATTGGCGTTTCTGGCAGCCTGAACACCAATTCGTTCGCGCCAACCGTCAATCTTACGGCCGGCACCGAGGCATGGGATGTCGCCATTCAGGATCTGGATGGAGATGGGAAACCCGACCTCGCGGTCGCCCATCTCAACGCGGCATTTATTTCGTTGTTCCGGAACGTCAGCACGCCGGGAGGGATCACCACAAATTCTTTCGCTCCCCGAGTAGATTTGCCTGCGGTGGCTCAACATTTTACCGTGATCGCTGGTGATGTGGATGGGGACGGAAAACCCGATCTCTTGGCCGGTGGCAAAGGTGGAATACTTTCGGTTTACCGAAATCTTGCCAACCCCGGCACACTCACCACCAATTCTTTTGCCGCCCAAGTCAATTTTGGCAACCCCGGCTGGGTCCACACTATCGCGCTGGGGGACATCAACGGCGATGGCAAGCCTGACATCAATATTGTGGGGGAACTGAATGACTACATGGCGATTTATCAAAACCAAAGTGTCCCGGGGAGCTTTACAGCGGCTTCGTTGGCGACTCGGGTTGATTACGCGACCGGCTGGAATGCCTGGGGCAATTCAGTCGGTGATCTCGACGGCGACGAACGCCCCGACATCGTTTTTTGCAATGCGTACAATGATAGTCTCAGCTTCTATCGGAACATTACTCCATTCGGCGGACCGCCGATCATTACTTCGCAACCGACCAATCAAACCGTTGCCGCAGGGGCCAACGCGACATTCAGAGTTACGGCCACGGGCAGCCAGCCTTTGATTTATCAATGGCGATTTAATGGAACGAACATCGGCAGTGCAACCACTTCTTCGCTGACTTTGAGCAATGTTCAACCGGCGAACTCAGGAAATTATTCCGTCCTCGTTACAAATTCGTCAGGGAACATCACAAGTTCCAATGCGCTACTGACCGTGGGCATTCCGCCCGCTATAACGGTGCAACCACAAGATCAAAACGTTCTGTTGGGAAGCAACGCGACCTTCAGTGTTTCGGCGACGGGAACTTCGCTCAATTACCAATGGCGACGCAGTGGAATTCCAATTTCAAATGCAACAGTTTCGAGTTATTCGATCACCAACGTGCAATCTACCAATACCGGCGGTTATTCCGTGATAGTCACGAATGCAATTGGATCAGTAACGAGCGTCGTGGCGAATTTGACGGTTATTGCCCCACCAACAATTGTCGCACAGCCGCAAAACCAAACGGTGGGCGCGGGTTCCAATGTTACGTTTACAGTTGGCGCAGGAGGAGGCGATCCATCGCTCCCGGCAGTTCTCAGCGGAACTTTGAGACTTTGGTTAAAAGCCGATGCTGGAGTGACAGTCAGTGGCTCAAAAGTGACTCAGTGGTCAGATCAATCTGCAAACACCAACCATGCAAGGCAACTCAACACAAACCTGCAACCCTCGTTTGTGGCTACAGCTATTCCGGTCAGTGGCAAACCCGCCATCCGATTTGATGGAATTCAATCGCCAACAACGGGCGATTTTCTACAAGCGACTGGAAATGTGAACATTGCCGGCAATTACACTTCGTTTCTGGTTTATAACAAAGCGAATCGAGTGGTAACTGAAGAAGCACCGGTGGTCGTTGGAATTCCCAATGTTGGCAGCGCACTTCGGTCTCACTACATTCGCAGCTTTAGCATAAACAATGAAATGGCTTTCAGCGGTTGGGGCAACGATGTGGGGACTGGATTCAGCATTCCTACCAATACCGTAAGAATCTGGACTGATCGCTTGAATGGAAGCGAACTCGGTTTCTTTGACACAGATGGAATCAGTTCCTTCACGTTGACGCAGGGCATCGGAGGATTAAGCACGCCTGGTGCCGGTTACTACATTGGAGGTTTGGGTGACTTCACCAGAAATTTTCAAGGAGACATTGCTGAAGTTATTTTTTATCAGAGCGCGTTGAGCGACCCGGATCGCATTTCAGTTCAGAATTATTTGAAACAAAAATATTATCAAACCTCGACGTCGGGAGGCGGAACGTTGTCCTATCAATGGAAGTTTGAAGGAACCAATATAGTCGGGGCAACAGCTTCTTCGTTGACTTTAAGCATTGTTCAGCCGCAAAACGCCGGAAACTATAGTGTTGTTGTTTCAAATAATTATGGCGGAACCATCAGCTCGAACGCAGTTCTGACGGTGGTCTTTCCGCCATCAATTACCGCGCAACCACAAAACCAATCAGTGCTGGCGGGATCAAATGTCAACTTCAGCGTCACGGCCACTGGAACTTCGCCACTCAGTTACCAATGGCTGTTCAATGGGATTGCAATTTCAGGTGCTACAGGTTCTGCCTATTCAATCAATAATGCACAGCCAACAAATGGAGGGAATTACTCCGTTGTCGTGACTAATGCAGCTGGTTCCAAGCAAAGTGACAGTGCGTCATTGCAAATCCTGACGCCGCCGACAATTGTTTTGCAACCGGAAAGTCAGAGTGTCCTCGCCGGAACTAATGTCACTTTTTCCGTAACTGCGGAAGCGTTCCTGCCAACTATCCTCTCGGGAAATCTGCGGCTCTGGTTAAAAGCTGATCAAGGCGTCATCGCCGCAAATGGGCGCGTCACTGAATGGCGAGATCAGTCCGCCAACGGAAATCATGCATTTCAATCGAACACAAATAAGCAACCGCTCTTGATAGGTTCTGCTGTGCCAATTAGCAGCCAGCCAACAGTAAGATTCGACGGGGTCCAGGATGTTGCTACCGGCGATTGGATGCGAGGAACTAACAGTGTCGGGATTCCGACAGGATATACGTCTTTCCTCGTCTATTCGCGAGCCGATCGAACTATTCCTGAACAAGCGCTGGTTGGCATCGGAATTCCCGCTCAGCAGGGCGCGCTCCGATCTTATTTTGTGCGCAACGCCGGAGAAATG
>JBDSLX010000354.1:0-6893 GCA_039916145.1 Verrucomicrobiota bacterium
TTTTTCGCAAGGCACGAATGGTTTTGTGCGCCTGTCCAACAACACCAGCGAAAGCGGCAAGCTCGTGATGGCCGACGCGACACTTTTCGTTTTTTCCGGGCCACCGACACTTCTTAGCCAACCGCAAGACCAGACCGTTTTCGAAGGCAACACCGCCGGTTTTAACGTCATCGCCAACAGCGCGACTCCGCTGAGTTATCAATGGCAATTCAACAGCGTGGATATTTTTGGCGCGACGAGTTCCTCGCTCGTGTTGTCAAACGCGCAGTTTTCGCAAGCGGGAAATTATTCCGTCCTCGTCGGCAATTCCGCCGGAACAGTCACAAGCGCGCCAGCAATGCTGACCGTGTTGCCCGTGGTTCCGCCGCAGTTTGATGCAATCACGTTGCTGCCCGACCAAACCGTGCGCCTCACATTGAGCGGCGCGACCGGCGCAATTTACGCGATAGAATTCTCCACGAATTTTTCCTCGTGGCTGCCCATCGCGAACGTCACCAATCAAAGCGGCACGGTGGAGTTTATTGATAGTGAAACGTTATCCACGCAACAAATGCGCTATTACCGTGCAAGGGTGGAGCCTTGACGAAACTTTTATGATCCTAAATTAACGGTGCGTAAATCGCCGCTTCAATTCAGCGCCCATATTTGAGGTGCAAAACTGATTAAAACAATGCGACATAAACCAACGACTCTTTCACGATCATTCGCCCCTCTGACGCCGAGGCAACGTGGTTTCACACTGATCGAATTGCTCGTTGTTATTGCCATCATCGCAATTCTGGCGGCGTTGCTTCTTCCGGCATTGGCCAAGGCCAAGGCCAAGGCGCAGCGAACGGCGTGCATGAATAATATGCGGCAGGTCGGAATTGCCACGGTCATGTATCTGGGCGAATTCAAAAAATATCCCGGCACACTTTGGGTCGAGGGCAGTTTTTATTACGTCTGGCCGGGACGTCTATTCAGCCAACTGGGAACCAATCGAACTGTTTTCGCGTGTCCAACGGCCAATCAGAATTCAAGTTGGAACCTTACAAAAAACACGACTCTCGGCGCGACTATTCCGGCGGGTTTAGGCGGCGGCTTTGATCCTTACGGCATCAAAGAAACCACGCGGTTTCCGATGGGCTACAACGATTGGGGTTTGCGAGACCCCTCCTTAACACAGCCACAACTCGGCTTGGGCGCAGACGTAAATCTTGTCGGCGATTTAAAAGAATCCGTTGTGCGAAATCCCGCCGACATGATCATGCTTGGCGACAGCAAACCGGACGGAAGTTTTGATGGAAACATTGATCCCAAAACTCCGGCGGAGTGGCCGTCCAATCGGCACGAGGGCCGCACCGTCCTGATGTTTGCCGACGGACACTCGGAAACTGCCAAGCGCAAAGATGTGATCGATCCGAACAGCGACAAATGGAATCGCCGCTGGAACAACGACAACCAGCCGCATAACGAGATCAACTGGACGATCAACGCGGCGCAAGAAGCGAAGATTGATCCGTGAAAGTCCGAGTAATTAGAAGCCTTTCAAAAGTAAAATTTATTACTTGTCCAGCGCACGTAGCCGCGCCCGCTAGAGCGCGGGGTAATTAAATTCAACGCAGGAAACCACGCCCTAGCGAGCGCGGCTACGGAAATGGCTTCTACGCGAACAATTCCGTCACTACGCGCGGCTTCGTCACGCCCGTCAGCCGTTCTTCCAGTCCATTCCGATGCAGGGAAAGTTTGTGATAATCCAATCCAAGCAGATGCAAAACCGTCGCATGAAAATCGTGGACGCTCATCGGATCTTTCACCGCTTTGTAACCGAACTCATCCGTCGCGCCGTGAATGTAGCCGCGCTTGACGCCGCCGCCCGCCATCCAAATTGAAAAACCATCTTTGTTGTGATCGCGACCATTGGCGGATTGCGAAAGTGGGAGGCGTCCAAATTCTCCGCCCCAGATGACGAGCGTTTCGTCGAGCAGACCGCGACTTTTTAAATCTTTCAACAACGCGGCGACCGGCTGATCGGTGCGAAGGCAACTGCCGCGCAAACCTTTTTCCAGATCGGAATGGTTGTCCCAGATTTGTTTGTCCAAATAAATCTGCACGTAACGAACGCCGCGTTCGACCAATCGCCGCGCCATCAAACAGCGTCTGCCGTAGGACTCGGTCGGTTTTTTATCCAGTCCGTATAATTTTTTTGTCGCCTCGGTTTCTTTGGAAAGATCGAGCGCGTCGGTCGCTTCAAGCTGCATGCGCGCGGCCATTTCGTAATTGGAAATGCGCGCGTCCAATTCCTGTTCGCCCGGTCTGGCCGTGCGGTGCATCTGGTCGAGCGCGCCGAGAAATTCCCGGCGATGCGTGACAATGTTTCCCGACGCAGCGCGGTGCGGATTCAAATTCCAGACTGGCGCGCCTTGCGCGCGAAAACGTGTGCCTTGATAAATCGGCGGCAACCAACCCGCCGACCAGTTGCGAATTCCATCAATCGGCAAACCAAATTCGTCATCCAGCACGACGAACGCGGGCAAGTTTTGATTTTTCGAGCCGAGACCGTTAAGCACCCACGACGGCATGGTGGGTCGCCCCGGAATAATTTGTCCCGTGTGCATCATCCACAATGCCGGTTCGTGATTGATGTGGTCGGTGAACATCGAGCGAATCAACGTGATGTCGTCCGCGCACTCGGCGAGAAAGGGCATCTGGTCGGAAATTTCCATGCCCGATTTTCCCGCGCGCTTGAATTCAAATGGGCTGGGCAAAATCCCACCGGCCTCTTCCGGTTGCTGCACATTGATATCGCCGGGAAAAGGTTTGCCCGCGTATTTTTTCAACAACGGTTTTGGGTCGAGCAAATCCATCTGGCTCGGCCCGCCGTGCATGAATAATTGAATGACCGTTTTCGCGCGCGGCGCAAAGTGCGGCAGCTTCGGTTTCAGGCTGGGAACAACGCGCGCGCCGGACACAATTTCTTCCGCAAACAATTCGTGGCGCAGCAAATGCGCGAGCGCAAGGCCAGTCAATCCATCAGCCATGCGCCCGAAAAATTTCCGGCGCGAAAAAGCGGGCATGATTATTTTTTCATTCATAGCTACCCCGTTTGATCCAAACGCCATTCGGAAAATCCTGGGGAGCGCACGCGGCCCGCGTGCCGAGTCGGGCGGCCCGCCCGAATCGTTGTTACGACATTGCGCAAAAGGTCGGCAGGCCAAAAAGTTTGTGGAACAAAGTTTTCGGCGGGTCTCCGAAAACTGCACGCCAGCGGCGTGCGCTCCCCATTTCGGAATTCAGGTTCAATCCACATAAATAAATTCGGCGGAGTTCAGTAGAACCAAACAGAAATCAATCAGCGCATCCTGCTGCACCGGCTTGGATTCTTCTTCGCGAACACGTTCGTACAAACTCGATTGCTGTTCCAAAAAACGCAACGCCATCTCGCGTTCCTTTTTCGTTGGTGGCCGGTTCAAAAGTAATTCGTAGGAAAAATTAATTTGCTCGGTGGATTTCGTCGCAGATTTCGCGATACGTTCGGATAAATGCGTCGCCTGTTCCGCCATGAATTCGCTGTTGAACATCAGCAACGGTTGCGAAACGACATTGGAAAGTCGGCGACGCGTGCAGTTGACGCTGAGTTGCGGCGCGTCGAACGCTTCGAGCATCGTCAGCGGCTTGGAACGTTGTTGGAGCATATAAATACTGCGACGAAAATTTTCCGGCGCATTCTTTGTCACGATTTGTCCATCGGCTTTCATGTCAATCGGCGAAGGCGTGCCGAACATTTCCGTGCGCAAAAGTCCGTTGCCCGCGAGGATGGAATCGCGAATCGCTTCGCCATCCAACCGGCGCAACGGCATGTGCCAGAGCAGTTCGTTTTCGGGATCAGTCGTAGCGCAGGTTTCCAATCTGCTGTATCGCCGGTTTCCAACCGGCTGGGCGTCGAAATTTTTCACACGTCCGCTTTTTTCCGAGACCCGCAGGCTGGAAGCGCTGCGATACGGCAGGTTGGAAACCTGCGCTACGTCGCCGTCGCCGTTGCGTTGCGCTGCGTGTGATTCCTGCCGAAACGCCGTCGAAGTTAAAATCAGCCGGTGCAATTTTTTCAAGCTCCAGCCTTGCTTGACGAATTCCACCGACAACCAATCCAACAATTCCGGGTGCGTCGGTTTCGCGCCGGTGTGCCCGAAATTTTCCACCGTCTCGACGATGCCTTTGCCAAAATAATTTTGCCACGTTCGGTTGACGATCACTCGCGCGGTCAACGGATTTTCCGGATGCGTCAGCCAGCGCGCGAATGCCAGACGACGTCCCGTGGTCGGAGCATTTGTCCACGGCGGTTTCACGGCAAAAGGCATTTTGGAATCAATCAGCACGGCGGGAATATTCGGGCGAACTTCATTGCCGCGCTCAAACGGCTCGCCGCGACGCAGCAAATGAAACGGCATTGTGTCCGCGCCGAGATCAGTCAAACCGAACGCGCGATCCAGCTTGCGCCGTTTCGCTTCCACTTTCGCCACCGCCGCCGTGAGTTCCTCGAATTTCGGTTTGTATTCGGGAAATTTGGAATTCAGTTCTGCGTCTTCCGCTTTGAGTTGCTCGACATATTCTGCCGCGAAAAGTTTTTGCGGATCGGTGCGTTTCTCATTCGGGATCAACGCCACTTCGCGCAATTGTTCGCGAACTTTTTCCGCCAGCTTCGCGATTTTTTGTTCCAACAATTTTGCTTTGAAAGTTTTTTTCCATTCGTCCAGCGGTTGCTCCACAATTTTTTTCTCAGCATCCACTTTCTTGTTGTGTTCGTCGGCTTCTTTTTGCTCGGCAGCGGTGGCGAGCGGGATGTAACGCTCGGTTGGTTTTCTCCAATCGCGCGGAGTGAACGCAGCGGCGAAAATTGATTCCATGCGATAATAATCGCGCTGCGAGATGGGATCGTATTTGTGGCTGTGACAACGGGCGCATTGCAACGTGAGTCCCATCAAACTTGAACCGACCGTTTCCATTTTGTCCGCGAGAACTTGATAGCGCTCAGGCAGAAAACTGGTTTCGGGACTCATCGTCGGATCGATTCCGCCACGCAAAAATCCGGTGGCGATTAATTTGTCGGCAATTTCTGGGGTGAAATTGGTGGCGTTGCGGTAATCGACCAGTTCATCTCCCGCCAATTGTTCCATCAAAAATTGATCGTAAGGTTTATCGGCGTTGAGCGAGCGAATCACGTAATCGCGGTAGCGCCAGAATTCTTCCCAAATCGGATCGTCGCTGAGGGCGCCTTCGGAATCGGCGTAACCCGCAGCGTCAAGCCAGAAGCGCGCCCAACGTTCGCCGTAGCGAGGCGAGGCGAGCAGTTGGTCGATCAAACGTTCGTACGCGCCGGATTTTTTATCGTTGAGAAATAAATCCATTTGCTCCGGCGTCGGCGGCAAACCGGTGACGTAAAGATAAACGCGACGCGCCAATGTCCGGCGATCCGCTTCCGGCGAAAAACCCAAACTTTTTTCTTCGAGCTTCGCCAATAAAAAAGCGTCGATGGCCGTGCGCGTTTTCCCTTTCACTTTTGGAATGGGCACTTGGCGCGGAGTTTGGAATGCCCACCATTGCCGGTCGGCTTCGGAAACGAGCGCCAAATCTTCCTCGGCAATGCCGGGCAGCGGCGGCGGTTCGATTGCGCCTGCGTTGATCCATTGTTTAATCGAGTCGAGTTCAGCTTCGGTGACGGGTTTGATGGAAACTTTGTTGCGCAAATCGCGCGGCGGCATGGCGTCGTCGTGGATTTGTTTGACGAGGAGACTTTTTCCCGCGTCGCCTTTGACAAGAGCCGCGCCGGTCTTCCCGCCTTTGGTCATCGACGCGACCGTGCGCAAATCGAGTTCGCCTTCTTTCTTTTTATCGTTGTGACAAAGAAAACATTTCAGTTCCAAAACGTCGTAGGCTTTGCGCGCGTTTTTTAGTTCAGGACTCAGACTCGCCACAGGAACATCAGCCAAACCTTTTCGCATGGACGCGCCGGAGTTGATCCATTTTTCAATCAGGGTTAATTCGTCGTTGTTTAACTTCGTCCGCTTTTTCGGCGGCATTTCCTGGCTCTTGGTTTGTTTGAAAAGAAGACTGTGCGCCGCGTCGCCGGGAACAACCAACGCCTCGCCACTTTCGCCGCCGCGCAAAATTGCCTGCAACGTTCTCAGATCGAGATCGGCTTTTTGCGTCTCGCCGCCGTGACATTCGACGCAATGCTTTTCGAGAATCGGCAGAATAGTTTTTTGGAAAGTAATCTCTGCGGAATTGGCCGAAACCCGAATCGGATCAGCGGCGCGGAGGGAAATGTTCAGCAGCAGCGCGACGGAAAAAAAAGTCGTTCGGATATATCGGGCCACGCTCACGAATATAGAGCAAAATTTCTTTTTGTAGATGTAAAAACAAGAGGCGGAAGGAATGATTGTTCCGACCAGATTGGTTTGCGCAATGTTTATGCTCGGCTGCAGATTTCTGTTGAAAAACGAAACTGACAAAGTGAGGACGAGCCTTCAATGACTAGAACGTGTCATGGTGAAACCCCTGAGATATTTTATCTTGTTTTTCGTGTTCCGATAACTTGCAATATTGCAAAAAAGGACTCCCACCAACGTTATGAAAAAACTCACACGAAAACTCTCTCTGCTTGCGACGATTATGTTTTTATCGGGATGTGTTCCAAGCGCTTTCGCCCAGACCTTGACTCACCGTTATACTTTTAATGACACGGCGGGCAATCCCACTTTCGCTGACTCGGTTGGCGGCGCGAGTTGGGACGGATCAATCGTTGGCAGCGCGACGCTCAATGGAACGAATCTGGTGCTTGACGGCGTCGGCGGATTTGCAACGGTGCCGGGCGGAATCATCAGCACCAATGTGCAAGTCTCGATTGAATTTTGGGC
>JBDSLX010000355.1:0-12865 GCA_039916145.1 Verrucomicrobiota bacterium
TCAGCATCTCGCCTCCGACCGCGGAGCGTCGGTTTACACGCAACGGAATTATCGCCAGACGCTTCTCGAGTTTTTCAACTGGTTCAAAACTGAACGTCAGCAAGCGCCGCAGTGGCAAACTTTGGAAAGGGACGATTTTCGCAGTTATTTGCGCTCGCTCGGCCGTAACAAATTAAGTCGCGCTGCGATCCAATTGCGTTTCAGCGCGCTCCGTAGTTTTTACAGATATCTCATTCGACGCGACCACGTTGAAATGATGCCAATCAAAAATCTTTCCATGCCGAAATTGGAAAAGCGTTTGCCCCAATTTTTAACGGTGGAACAAATGGTCGCTTTGCTCGAAGCGCCTTTGCGGGATTTGGAATTGAAACAAAAAGTGGCGCAGCAAAAAGAGCCAAAACAAAATATTGATGCCGCGTCTTTTCTTCGCGATGTCGCGATTCTGGAGACGATTTATTCCTGCGGCTTGCGCATCAGCGAGCTTTGCGGCTTGAAATGCGAAGACATCCAATGGAAAGAAAAAGTTGTTCGGGTTCTCGGCAAAGGAAAAAAGGAGCGACAGATTCCCATCGGCGAACCAGCCTTGGCCGCGATTCAAAATTACTGGGAACAGTTGCCGCATCCGGCTGAAGCGGCGCTTCCCGTTTTTATCGGAGAGAAAAATAATTTTCGTCCGATGTCGCCCCGCACGACGCAACTTCGCCTGAAACGTTATCTGGAAATTGCCGGACTCGATCCCAAATTGACGCCACACAAATTGCGTCACAGCTATGCAACCCATCTTTTGGATGCAGGCGCGGATTTGCGCAGTGTGCAGGAATTGTTAGGCCACGCGCATTTGATGACAACGCAGGTTTACACGCATTTAACGATGGAACGGTTGAAGCGAGCGTACGACGATGCGCATCCGCGCGCCTAGAAAATCCCTTGCCAAAAGGGTGTTGCGGAGTGGATATTCCCTGCCCTTGGTCGGCTGGATAGCTCAGTCGGTAGAGCAGAGGACTGAAAATCCGAAGCAGCTTTTTTTCCACTTTTGTCTGTCGTTATCTCACTCTGTCCCCACTCGTAAAATTGAAAATGGATGTCCCCCGTTTGTGTCCGCTCTTATCCATTTTGCGCTCAGTTTTTTAATCGCGGGATACAATGAGGGATACAATGGCAGACTTTTCCATCCTTCCTGAGTGAATTCCAAAAATTCAGTGAAGTCCGGCGCGTCAATTCTCTCTGACATTCGCTTGAGCCTCGTTCTACTTCTCGCACCTTGTCTGGCGTCCTCATGCTGCGTTGTGAATCGGATTGAATGGGTTTTTGTGAAGTGGTTTTTACAGTTTGGTTGCCGTTCAACTCAGCTTCGATCATCGCGCTGTGGGTTGCTGGCTGGCTTGGTTTGGTTTGGGGGCGTCAACGTAGCGGAGCTTCGATCAAAGGGGCTGTAATCGAATCCTGAGAAGATTTTTTTTGCGGTTTCGTTTTAAAACAACGATTCGCTGCCAGACCGCGATGGAGATCGGCCAATCCAATCGCGTGAGCGGCGAACAATTACGGGCGTGAAATGAAATGGAGTTTCGATACGTAAAATTGCATGTGCGCCAGTTAAAGCGTCAACGCAATCATCATGGCGGGCGGTAGGAAAATTTTCCAACTCCCGCAAAAATTCATCGTTCCATTTTCCCCGCACGATTTTGATTGAGCCTGCTTCTGCCTGTGCGCTTGTTGGTTTGGCTCGCGTTTCTTTGTCGCCGGTTGCCGTCGCGTATTTCACGTTGAATCCATCCAAGGCGCGTGCAGTCGATTGCGCTTCGTGAACGCCCGCGCTGCCGGGGTCTTGCATGTAGGCGACTATCGTTTCAATTCCATCCTGCTTGGCACAGTTCAGCATCGCGGTTTCGACGGTGTGCGGCGACGCATACATTTTGCGAACGTCCTCAATGTAATAAATATTTTGCGCGGTTTTGCTGAGGAGCAAACCAACTGTTGCATCGGGGTCATTGCCCGGTTTTTTTTCCGTAGCGGCTCTATCCCATGAACGACAGCGAGCAACGATTTCCGTCTCTGGAATTCTGTCCACAATTTGAAACCATTCGCGTTTGAAATAATTTCCTGCGGTCGCTCGCACATTCCAATTTCCGTCTAAGAGTTGCGCCCGTTCAATAAGCGGCAGAGCTTTTAAGTTCGCCAGGTATCCGGGGTCTCTCTCCAAAAGGATTTTGTTATCGTGAATATTTGACGGAATGAAGGTAACGGATTTTGGTTCTGAATCGCTGCCGAATTGTTGGACAAGCTCGGCTCTGGTATCCGCCCAATGAAGTTCATCTTCGCGGCGAATAAACCAGCGCAACACGCCGCTCCGCTCTTTGATTGGAAGCCCCGTTACATCATCAATCCACCATTGCAAAAATGTTCGCAGCCACGAATCAGAATCAGGATTGCAGGTTGCGCGAACATACGGTTTGACTCCGCACGTCGAACGATTGCGACTGAGCATATAAAAAAATTGTGACTCGCTGAACTGCGTTACCTCATCGAATGCGAGCAAACATATTTCGCTTCCCTGCCATCCGTAAGCATCAGCTTCCAGCTCCATGCCGCTGAATTTGACAGCGGCGCGTAATGGAAAAATCCATTCATGCGTTGTCTCTTTGGCCGTTGCGCCAAGCCGGGGAAAAACTCGGCTGCTTGCATCCCACAATCCGCCAGGTTGCCGTAACATCGGGACAGTGCGGCGGAAAATCACGGCGCGAAATTCTGGATTTTCGCAGTGGTAAAGCGGTTCCAACAGCAACGCAAAACTTTTTCCGCCCCCAGCACTGCCGCCGAAAATGGCAATGTCCGCTTTGCTCCGTAAAAATTCTTCCTGCTTCGGTTGCGGTCGCAATTCAGTTTCAGTTTTCATCGGCAATTTTCATTGGCGAACATTCCACGGTGATTACATCTGCATCCTTCGGCGGAAGAAAAACAACATAACCGACACTGACGGGTGAACCATTCACGCCGGAAATCTCAATTCTTGAACGGGCGAATAACGACGGGTGAAGGTGTTCAAGCATCCATTTCGCAGAGTTTACGTCGCCAAGTCTCGCCGATGCTTCGATAATTTTCAGCCGTTTCTCGACGGCGAGCGCAACGGCTTTTTCAATTTGAGCAGCAAACTTCGGATGTTGCCGCCGATAATCGCAAAGCGTTTGGTGGCAAATTCCAGCAGCAGAACAAGCCATTGAAAACGGCAAGCCTCTGGCAACGGCGCGAATCAGTCGCGCTCGCATCGTTGCCGTGAACTTGGAAGGGCGTCCAATTTTTTTCGGGACAATCTTTTTGGTTTCACTCATCGGTAACAAGTTGGACCAATTGCGAGCATGGTTTCACAGGCTTCATTCGCCGCTTGCTGCTCGTTGTAAAAGTGCGCGATGTGAGGCGGCGTCAGAATTTTGGAATTTTTTTTCGGCTGCGCTTCCAAACCTTTTTGCATTTCAATCCGCGCTTGCGCAATTTTCTGACCGCGTACGAGCGAAAGCACAGCCAAGTCATCTGCATTGCCGATGCGGGCGTCGTACTCCGCAAGTTCAGGCGAGGAAATCGGCAAGCCCTTGCGCATTTCCTCGATCCTTTTTCCGCGACGAACTGCGGCTTCGTTTTCGGCGTTTGGATTATTTATTTTAGTCATAATTTTTATTTTTCGGTTTTGGAGTTGAAGTGGCGTCGAGCAAAAGAATGTGAATTTCCGCAAGGGCGTGTTCAAAAATCGGGTCAGGATTTTCTGATTGAACCGAATAGGAAATTTCGTTGCCAATGTTTCGGAGCATCGCCAACGTGCGAACATCGCGACTGCCGGAAAATTCCCCTCGTAAGACCTGCATCGAAGTTGAAATCATCGCGGCATGGCGACGGCGAAGAAATGCCAACAATTTTTGTTTCGATCTGCGAATCTCGTTTTTGAAATTCAAATCCGATTCAAGAATTTCTGCCGGACAGATTAAAAGATTTTTGCAGCCGTGCGGCTCTAAAAAAAGTCCTTTGGCTTTGGCTCGATCAAATAGTTTTTCAGTTTTGCTCATAGGATGACTGACTTAATTTTCAGCCGGAAAGTTTGGGCGTGTCGAAGCAGCCGTTTGCCGGGTAGCTTTTCAATGTCGCCGGATGCAATAAGTTTGCGGAGTATCCGTGAACCCGTTTTGTAGCTGACGCCACCAACAAGTCCCGCGTCTCTGACTCCTAAAAAAAATTCATCGGTGTTGGACTCCTGACAATGTTTCCGAATCGCGAACAAAATCTTTTCGTGCGGCAATCCGGCGTGCGGAAAATCATTGTGCCGCGTCCAGCGCAACCATTTTTCAACTGCTTTTTTAAACCAAGGTTTGATCTGCGCGCCCTGAATACTGACCTGCAATTCGTTGCGATACTCGACAACATCCCCACGGAGTGAAACACCTTTTCGATTAAGTTCGGCAAGCCAAGCAGCAAGGGCTTCGTCACGCTGCCGGGTAGTCAGTGGCGAACGAATTTTCTCCGCATGTATCGCGAGGCTTTTTCCCAAATCCAAAAGACTGCGATGCGTCGGTACTGTCCCGTCCTCGCGAGGCATGGTGTTCGCCAAAGTTCGCCCGTAATAAGTCGGCCAAATCTCTGCCAACTGTCCTGAGTAAAAAGAGGCCGGTGACACACAGCGAGTGTTTACCCCAATACCGCTGTGTGTCACCGGCAGAACAATCGGCAAAGGTAAGGCAGCAGCAAAAAACCAAAGTCCGCTGTCAAAACTGACGAAGGAAGCGCGGGAAACATCTTTGCCGGACTCATCCGGGGCGAGTCCGTAAATCCGGTGGACGTATTCAGAAACCTGCTGAAAAACAACGGGGTGAGTTTGGGCGTTGCAAGCAGGAACACGAAACAGAAGCCGAACACCTTCACCTCGGACAGAACGGAACGCAGCCAAGCAATATTTATCAGCGACGGCGGTTTGAATTGCGACAACGGCCTGAGCTTCGCTCAAGTTGTCGAGATCAATTCCAATTTGCCCAGAGTGCCGAATCAGCGCGGCATTGGAACGGCGGGAAAACTCGCCTGCCCAAGTTGCAAAGGGAAGATTGAGTTTAGCCGCTTTTTGCTCTGGACTGTCAGACGGCAACGAACGAACACGCGAGACAGACAGACGCCATGTGCCATCTCGAATCCCACAGAGGACGGCATTTGTAGAACACGTTCCCAAACGATCAGGTTTTCGCACGTCCAAGCCGAATGAAATTTTTTCGTCTAAAAATAGATTCATTTTTGGTCATAAAGTTCAATCTGTTCCTTTCGTAGTCGTGTCGTGTTCTTTTGGAAATTCAAAACAACCCGCCCTAGCGTGAACGGGTTGCCGTTCGTCGTGAACATCAGCGGGAAAAACAGCCGGATAAAATCCGATTGCGAAAATCCGCTTTGATTCACGGCAAAAGTTTTCATTTTTCAAATTCTAAAATTTGTTGCGCGGCATTGATTGCAGAATCAGCGGCTGAACTGAGACTGAGGGGTATCGCATGTTCAAAAATGCAACTGGCCGCGTGTTCGACGGCACGAACTTTTTGGGAACGATTTGCGAAGTCGCCAGCAACCGAATCATCTGCATGTTCCAATCCGACTTTGAAAACTTTTTGAAATTCGGCTTCACGTAACGGAGCGGCGACGGCGCGAATCAGATTCGCGATAGGAACAAGCGATTTTTTCAATTCGGATTCGCTGGCCGATAATTCATCAGCCGCCGCGTTTTGACTTTCCAACAATTCGAGCTTCAATTGTTTCTCTGCTAGCTTGCGCACTGAATCAGGGTCTCGCGGATTAACGGATTTCTTCTCAATCGCAATTTCAGATGTCAGCGATGCGATTTCCAATTCATCAGCAGCATCTTGTTCAAGCGCGGCGCGATACTTTTTTAGAGCAGAGCGCACAACCTCGATTTGTTTTTCGAGCGCGGCGCGATGGTCGGTTTTCATTTTGAGGTGTCCCGTAAAAAACGATGAATTTCTTCAAGAGGAATGAGCTTGGTTCGCAATGCGCTCGAAGATTTCAGCAGGCCGCGTTTGTAGAGGCGAAACACGGAGCAATAACTGATGCCGAGAACTTGAGCCGTCTCACGAAGCGAGTAAGCCGCTCGCGGGTATTGCGTCGGCGGTTTGCCGATTTCGTCTGGGATAACTTTCATGTGCGCCAAAATACGCGCACAGAAGCTAGGTTGTCTTTTGCTTCAATTATTGATTTTACAAAACCACCTTGCGTGAGGGGCGTCCGCCTTTGCGCCGGTCTTTCAGGAAAGTTATTTTCAGACTTTGGCAGAGACGATGAAAATTCCCCGCTTCGATTTTCTGACTTGAAAAGGCTTCTATCTTGCGCCGGAAATCTGATTCACTCATTGCCACAGGCAACGCGGAAAAGTTTTTTGGAAGCCGCTTCAATTCCCCCGGCTCTGCCGCGCTGCGTTCTCCCACGGCATTGAATGGCGGCGCGTATCCGTTTAATTCGCACGCCAAATTCAGCGCATGGAACGAAACGGAGTTCGCTTCATTCGTTGCTTCAATCGCATCGGCAAATAACTTGAACGGCGTCGCGTCGCGTCGGCACAGAGCGGGGACAAGAATTTCCAGCAGCGTATCAATTGCGCGATGAACCCGCGCCTCTGTGAACCGTTGCTGACGGCCTTTGCGCTTCGCAGTCCATCGCACAATTTTTGCGTAATTGCCAAGAGAATCAGTGAATCCTTTTTCCGAATCAGGCCAGAGCGCAACCGAAGAAAAGATTTTTTGTCCTACCCGGTCTGTCAGCGCACCGAAAAGCGCACGGGCGGAATTTTCTTCGATGCTTTTGCCGGAAGGAAAATTTTGTTTGCGGCTCATGCTGCCTCCTTTGCCCTGAGCGGAATATTGTTTTTTGGCTGTGTGCGTCGTTGGCTATTTTTCTTTGGCCGACTCACCTTTGCCGACATTGCAGCGATGACGCATTTCTTCCATTGCTTTATGTAAGCGTCAACCTCGCGCTCAATCTCTGCCCAAACTTCGGGCGGCTCATTTTCCGCTGCGTCCAGTTCAGCCTGAGTAAATTCCTCAACGTTATTTTTCAACCGAACTTTTTTTGGCTTTTTGGTTTTCGTTTTTTTCATGCTGCTTGCTCCTTTGGCAGTGCCGTCACGTTTGCCGGTAGCGATGCGCCAAAGGTGACTTTCGCTGCCATGAATTGACTGTGTTGTTGTCTCAGATGCCCGTAAACTTTTTGCGCCAACACCCCGCCGTCAGAATGTCCAAGCCATTTGGACAAAGTTTGCATGTCCACATTGCATTCGATGCAGACGCTCGCAAATAAATGCCGCAAATCGTGATGCGTTAAACGATGGATGCTCAAAATCTTACACGCTCGCGTCAAACTTTTTTGGCACTCGCTGAGAACGTTCACCCTGTCCTCTGGTTTCGGCTGCTGCTCGCGCTGCAATCGTTCCAGCAAAATTTTCATCGGCGGAATAAGGGGAACTTCCCGCGTGTCGGATTCTTCGCCAGTGACGCGACGCTTCGCGCAATGAATAACGATCTGGTTCCGTTTCCAGTCCACGTCCCGCCAAAGAACTTTCTTCGCCTCAGAAATTCGGCAACCTGAATACGCCAGAAACCGAATCAAATCGGCACAGTCCTGCGCTTGCGCGGCTCCGCTCGTTTCCACAACTTCAAGCAGCCGACTAAACTCTTGTGATTCCGGCAGCGTCAATTTTTTCGGTTTCAATCCGAGCCGTTTGATTTTCATCGCGGGGTTGTCATCGTGCTTTATTCCCGCCCGTTTCAGAATCAGCCGAAAATAATTCACGGTGTTATTGAAAAATTGCGCCGAATATTTTACCGCAAATGGCGACGCCCAATCTTTGCAATCCTGTTCCGTGATCTTGTCCACTGGCAATGCGTCAAGCCACGGCCATGATTTCAACAATCGGTCAATGCAGCGGAGTCGGTAAGTTTTGCTGCTGCCTGATAACGTGTGATCTGATTGCGTCTCACGCTGGTACTTAGCAGCAGCTTCGCCAAAAGTTCCCGCAATGAATTTTGGTTTCCGAAGCTGCTTTAGTTTGTCAGGCAGTCGCAATTTGGCGGTTGAAAACACGTCGGTTTCAAGAGAGGCGCGAACTGGCTTGCCTTTGACTTTTGCCCTTGCGTAGTATGATTGCGCAATGACGTATTGCAGCAAATTCGGGACTTTTGGAAATGACCGCCACTTGCCATCCTTGGACAAGTTGGAGTCTCGTTTTGTTTTCGGGACGCTTTCTGCTCCCGCCGTTGTGGTTTCGCTAAGTGGTTTCATCAAAAACACTGTGAGGGATACAATGGCGGGATGCAATAAGATAAATCTGGAAGCCTCAAGCGCAATAAACGTCAATGTTTACAGTAGTGTGGCTGGATAGCTCAGTCGGTAGAGCAGAGGACTGAAAATCCTTGTGTCGCCGGTTCGATTCCGGCTCCAGCCACCATTTTAAAACGCCCGTGTTTATTGGGTTTTTTCAGTGTTATAAGCCGACTGTGCTACAAACTGTGCCATTGCTGCGAAATAGCCGCCTGCCTTTTCTGCTGATTTGATCTCAAAAACAAGCCCGGCTTTCCACAAAAACGACCTGCTCAGTTAAGAAAACAGAACGGCTGCCGCCACAGACGACTTTCAATAAAATCCCCCTCTGTCTCCCCCTGTCTCCTTTGGCAAGGTGGAGAGAGAGGGGGACAGAGGGGGTGTTTCTAAGTTGCTGCCAGAGAGTTTGAGGGTTTAAAGCCTTTCCACTCCGCAAAAACAAAAAAACCACGGAAAAAATTCCGTGGTTGAGAATGAGGTTCGAGAAATTATTTCGGCTGTTTAACTCTGAAAATCCGATAATAGGAACGGCCTTCTCGTTGCGTCTTTACGAATCGTTCTGGCTCCATGATGGCTAACTCCGACAACATCCGCCCCGCCGTGGTTGAGTTGTAAAAAATTCGATCTAAAACCCCATGCTTATCCGACTGCTTCATTTCGCTTTCAAACTCACTTGCCGTTCCCTCCCACAACGGCGAATCAGTTCCGATCAAATTAAAACTGTCGATCAATTCGAGCAGTCGCATTTCCGGTTGCATCTCGCGGAGCGCAGAAACGATGTGCGGATGCCAGAAATTTAAGACGCGAGTTCGCTCGTCCAATCTCAATCCCAGCGGCGGGCGCCATGATAATAAAAACGCCGCGAACGCGGGAAGCTCCGCGCGAATCATGGACGCCCAACTGTCATTTTGCTCGTGAGTTTCAGGCAAGCCTTGTGCGCGAGTGGCGCGGCAAACGATGATTTTGTCCTTCAAACTTTCGGATAACGCAGGACAAACTTGCAACCCCGCATCATCGTCGTTGCCAGCGATAAACAGTCGCCAAAACGGGCGTAGCATTACTGCGTCCGCTCCTTTTCCTTCCATTCGCTGCTCAGGTTTCCAAATCAAATCTTTGATGCGCTCGCCGCGCAAACGCCGCTCTGCGAGACTCGCGACTGCGCCTTTGTCGTCTAAAACAAGCAAAGACGCTGCGAACAAATCTTTGTTGAATTTCGGTTCGTTTAAATAATTCATCGGGTCAGCTTTCCGCCCGCCGAAAAGAGGTGTCAGAATTAAATCAATCAGCGCGCTTTTCCCGCAGCCGCGCGGCCCGAATAAAGCAAACGCGGGCGCATAACGAAAAGGCCACGGCGCTCGTTCCCCCATTCTATTCCAGAACGCCGTGAATGATTCAGACGCCCACAGAAAAAATGGAGTAACTTGATCGTGGGTTTCATCTTCCAACATCGTTTGAATCAGGTTGAGAATCGTCGGACATTGGCCGGGCTTTGGTGTGACATACCGGGGCGAATCAGTGACAAGCAATCGCCCGCCTTCTACTTCGTGATACCCAGCCGGATAACCAGCGAGCAAACCAGCATAGGCAACGGAGTTGTTTTGAATCTTCCAAATCATCGCACGTTCCGCCGCAGTGTTGCCCTGCCCGTCTTTAACACTTTTGTTGAAGCCGTATTCCGCAATGAATGACTTGGCTTGCGAGTCGGAAAGATTTGTAAAACCGCTTTGCCCGTTTGGGCCAAACCATTTGCCGCGCTCTGAGTAATAATAAATCGGAACCGCTGCAATCGCGTCCCGATTCACAATGCGAACCATTCCCGCTTCGCTGATGCGTTCTGTTTGTTCCCTCTGTTCTGTTTGCGTCGGCTGTGACGCGCCAGGCAAAGTGAATTCCCCCGCTTTCTCCACGATCTCACAAAATGATTCTTTGCTCCCGCCTGCGCTGAAAAAATCCGCTGCATCCTTCACCGGCTTGTCTGCCATATCTGGCAATTCCAAAACTTTTACGGACTTCGCGAGCGGTTTAATTTTTGTTGCGATTTTCGCCGCGTGTTTTCGTCCCGGCTCGTCTTTGTCTGCGATGATGACAACCTTTGCGTCTTTGAAAACCGTATAGGCATCCTTCGGAAATTTTCCCGCGCCGCCAGCATTGCACGTCGCATTGAATCCGTGCGCAACGAGGGCAGCCACGTCCTTCTCACCTTCACAAATGAAAACCGTTTCGCCACGGCTCACCGCGTCCATGATTTCCGGCAAACGATAAATCACGCGTTGAACGCCGCTCAACTTCCAATTCCATCCATCCTTTGCCGATTTGTCCGGCTTGCGCTGTCGAAAATCTTTCGGCTCAAACCGCACAACCTGATAGAGCAATTTGCCCCGCGCATCGGTGTAATCATACGTCGCAACGATCTTCTTTTTTTCCTCGCTGCGTTTTCCCGCGCCGTTCTCTGCTGGAAAAAGGTCTTTCAACTTCAATCCCAAAGAATCCATAACGTTGCGCGTGTCGCATCCGGCCTGACATTTTACCAAGAGTTTTCCGAGCGCACCCGCGCTGACGGAGAGACTTGGCTTGCGATCTTCGTGCGCTGGACACCGGCAGAGAAAACCAGTTCCCGCGCGTTGTGATTTAGCGCCAGTTTTAGTTTCAATGTGAGAAACAAGCTCGTTTAGAATCATGCGAATTTTAATTGCTCCGTCGAATATGGAAGTTTTGGAAACATCGGAAGTGACGCGGCCACTGTGACCGGACCTGGCTTTTTCCCGCCGCCCGCGTCACGTTCACGTTTTCTTTTTCGTGACATACGCTGGCGACAAGCATCAATCGCGAGAGTTTGCCCTGCTTTCACTTCGCGTCCGCATTGGCAAATGCAGAGCCGTGCAAATTTTGTGACGGCACGGCGTTTAATGGCGGTCGCAACGACACGCGCCATCGCCACAGGAACGCCGTTTCCTACCAACTGGTATTTCAACCATTGCGGAAGGTCAGAGCCGGAAAGAAAGTTGCGTGGCAAGCCCTGTAGCTCGCAAAAATCTTCAAACGTGCGCCTCGCTTTCTTCGTTCGCGTCCCTTCCGTCGCCATGCAGCATTTTTCGACGGGTTCACTTATGACCGCTCGATGAAGAACAAGCCGAGCTGCGTCACAACTTCCAAACTGAAAACAGCGCAACCGATTTTGGCGAACACCACATTCTTTCGCGTTCAAGTTGAATCGTTGAATTTTGTAACCGGAAATTTTTACATCAGGAACGCACGTCACATTTTCGAGCAGGAACCAATTCGGCGCGGCGTCACGCACCACTCGGCAAAATTCCTGAAACAATTCAAGCGAATAGCCGGTCGCTTTGCCGCGAAATGCTTTGCTAAATTCCTGACAAGGTGAACCGCCGACGACGCCATTAAAAATGTGACTGGCCGGCGCGAAGTCTCGCACGTCCTGTCCCGTCAAAATGTCACCAGCCGACACAACGCAAAATCCTGACTCGCGAAAACCGCGATCAAGTAATCCGGCACCGGTGAATAGTGATAAAACCAGTTCCATGATTTAAGCGATTAGACCGCGTTGTTTAGCGAAGTCTCGCGCCCGATTGATGATTGCCATTTGTTCGTTTGATCCGCCTTTGTCGGGATGAAATAAAAGGCACTTCTCTTTGTAAGCCGCGCTGATTTGTTCGCTTGTCGCGTTCTCGCTGACACCCAAAACGACAAACCACGGCTCGTTCCCTGTCGATTGTGGCAACGCTTTGTAACCGGCAAACGCTTGCTCTGATGTTCCAATTCCCCAGCGCTTTTGTCCGCGCAACGCTTCAACGTGTTTTGCGATTGCCCAAAGATTGTCGGCGACGTTGTTCCACTTATCTCCTGCCAGCGCGAGCCGTTGCCCTTTCAACGTGAAATAAACCGCGACACCTTTGTCTGTGGGTTGCGTTCTGAGCGCAGGGTTGTAACTCACGGTGATATTTTGTGCGCCGAGCCGTATCAACTCATCTGCCATTGCATCGAATGCCTGGACAATCGTTCTCGTTCCAAATTTCGATGTTCCAATCTCGATTTTTGGAGTGCGCGGCCAATTGAGCGGCCACTGTAGCGGAGAGGATTCTTGAATTTTATCTTTCATATTTGTGTGGGGATTTTCGGACGAAGTTTTGCCAGATACGGGCGCGCATCTTCAAACGTGAGCCGTTGATAAGCGCGATGGACGGTTGTTCCCGCGTGATTAACCAGCTTCATCATTACAGCTTCGGGGACACCTGCTTTCACTCCGCGCGTGATGAATGTCACACGCAGACAATGGAAGCTGTAACGCGGCAAACCGTGTTTTGCGGAGAGACGACCGAAAAATAAAAACCAATCTTTCGACGGCAAATTTTTCGGCCAATCAAACGCCCACGTCGCGCCCCGTTCCTCTTTTAATTTTTCGAGCAACGGCGCAAGTGAATCATCGTAAGGAATGGAGAATGCGCGCCTCGTTCCACCTTTCGGCCTCTGCAAAAAAATTGTGCGGTCTTTGGTGTCAACATCG
>JBDSLX010000356.1:0-2998 GCA_039916145.1 Verrucomicrobiota bacterium
CACATTTCCTTGCGCATGAATTTTTCGTAACACCGTCGCGCAGAGTGGCCGGTGAGTTGCACAAACGGATTGGCCGAGGCCGCTGTGAAATCAAACGGGAAACTTTTAGGAAAGAAATTTCGCAAAGGCGCAAAGCAGAGCAGACCCGCATTGATCTGAAATAATCGAATCGCTTCGCATCGGCTCTCCCTTCGCTCCGCTGCGCTCGCCCGAATTAAATCTTTCGGAACGCGACTCACGAATTTTCCTTTTCGCTGGTTGCAGATGCGACGATTGAAAGAATCGCGGCTTTGAGAGCAGGGGAGAGATTTGCCCAATTCTCGACGACAGAATCAAGGCCGTGAAGCGTTGCGCCTAATTTAAGGGAGGCTATTTGGGAGGGCGTATGCGAAATGCCCAATGATTCCACTGTTTTCGGCAGGTTCGAAACCTGCACCGCGCACCATTTCTCTATTTTCTCTCTCTTCGCAGAGCTTTTGCATTGCCACGCCGTCTCGATTTTTTCACGATGCACCACATATCAAACCTAACTCATGAATTCTTTTCGTAACCACCGACTGCGCGACTTCGCCGTGCCGATGAGTACGAATTGGTTACTGAACGACTTGGCCGAGGCCAAGGGCAAACAGGAACTTTACACCCGCCAGTCGCCGCAAATTCTCAAAGCCCTTCGCGAAATGGCGCTCGTCCAAAGCGTCGAATCTTCTAACCGCATTGAGGGCGTCACCGTTGCCGCCGACCGGTTGCGTCCTCTCGTTCTTGGCCATGCCCGCCCGAAAGATCGTTCCGAGCAGGAAATTGCAGGCTACCGCCGCTCCTTAAATCTCATTCACACTGAGGCGGACAAACTTCAAATCACTCCCGAACTGTTGCGCCGACTCCACCGGCTTTGTCAGGAGGGCAGCGGCGTCGCTGGCCAGTTTAAAAAGATGGACCGCGATGCAAAAAGTCGTCGAGAAAGATGGAGCGCGCGTCGCGCTTGAATTCGGATTGAATCAGCGCGTCAGTTACGTTGACCTGACGAGCGGTGGTGACGAGGCGAAGATTCTTTCGAGCAACTTTCCGGTGAAAGACCCGCCGACACCCATTGGCGCGTTGCCTGCGTCGGTGGATTTTCTGGCCACGCTCGGCGACATGGAAGGGGAAATTGATTTGATCTGGAGCCGGGTTCGCGGCGCGCAAAGTTACATCGTGCAATACAGTCCCTACGCGATGCCGCGCGTCTGGGAGCAGGAGGCAGTGGTGACAAAATCCAAAGCCACAGTGGCGGATTGCACGCCGGGCAAAATGTATGTGTTCCGCGTCGCAGCCGTCGGCGCGGCCGGGCAAGGCCCGTGGAGCGATGAATCGGTCAAGAGAGCGCCGTAACTTATCGGTGAAGTTCGGCGCGCGGAATTCAGAGAAACTTCTTGTCACACGGGGGGCGTGTCTCTACAAACGCAGCGCACTCAGCAACTATACAAAATGATATGAAACAAATTCTTTGCGCGCTCGCCATTATTGCGACAGTTTTTTCCGTTTCTGCTCAAACCAACGAAACGCCTCCGGCCTCATCTACTTATCGGTTGCCGACTGTCACCGTCTATGGTGCGCAGCTCAACGAAACTCAAGCCGTCACTCAAGCGGCCAACGCCGTCACCGTTTTGTCCGGCGAACAAATCAAACCCGGCGGCATTCAGAACACTCGCGAACTGGGAACGTATCTGCCGAACGTCACGATCTTCGATGCGAATAACGACCGTTCTCCGAAATTTTCTATTCGTGGCTTGCGCGAAAATAATTTTGCGACGGGCGATCCAGCGGTCGGCTTTTACGTCGATGACGTTCCCTACACCGATTTAAATTCGCGCGGTCTTGCGCTGTTCGATATCGAACAAATTGAATTCCTGCGCGGGCCGCAACCCGGTTTGTTCGGTGCGAACGCTCCGGGAGGAGTGATCAATGTTGTCACGCGCCAGCCAGGTGATGTTTGGGAAGGACGCGGCGGTTTTACCTACGGAAATTACGACCAACAAATTTACGAAGCGAGTTTGCGGGGTCCAATTGTCGCTGAAAAATTGTCACTCGGTTTGTCAGGACTTTATTCGCGGCGCGATGGTTTTGTTCACAATAAATTTCACGACAATCACCCTGACGACAAAGAAACTTTAGCAGGTCGCGCGCAACTTCGTTGGACGCCAACCGAGACGCTTGATTTCTCTCTCATCTTGCATGGACAAAAATTCAACGACGGATTTATTCCGACCTATTACAAAGGCCACGACAAAAGTCTTTTTTCTGTGAATCGCGACTTCGACGGTTTTGTGGATACGGACACGTGGGGCACAGCGTTCAAAGGCAGTTTTGAAAATGAAGTCGTCAAAGTGACTTCGATTTCTTCCTATCGAAACTGGAAACAAGATCTCTTGCAGGATTTTGATTTTAGTTCCGCGCCAATTCGCCTCGGCTTTGCCAAGCCGGAACTTGAGCAATGGAGCCAGGAATTGCGCGTGCAATCGACGGACGAAACCAAACAATTAAAATGGCTCGGTGGATTTTATTATTCCAACTCCGACTTGAACAATAATACGGGCAGCCGTGAACTCACGCCCATTACCTTATCCACCGTTCCAGCCCCATTTGTGATTCTTCCAACATCAACTTTCCTCACGCGGTCCGACACAGATGCAGAAACCTACGCCATATTTGGCCAAGCTGGATACGATGTGACGGAAAAGCTCAACGTGATAGGGGGCATCCGCTTTACCTTTGATCGGCGGAACATAGATCGTAGCAAAACCATCTCCGCTCCTGCATCGACTTTCGGCGGCTTTCCGGCTGGATCTTTTTCCTCCACCAATGGCGTGTATAGCGCGAGTGAAGACTTCACGGATATTTCTCCCAAAATCGGAATCAGCTACCACTGCACGCCTGAATTTGAAACTTACGCGAGCATTTCACGCGGCTATCAAAGCGGCGGATTCAATGTTTCCAATGACACCGAGGCTGGCGCGAAATT
>JBDSLX010000357.1:0-4850 GCA_039916145.1 Verrucomicrobiota bacterium
ACCGACAACTGGATGGGCAAGGAGCAAACGGGTCATTACCAATATTATCCTTTCATGAACCTCGGTCATTTTCGCCTTTATGATTTGGTGGATAAAAAATTTCAGGAAGTTCTTGCCGGATATTATCGCGACGGCATCGAACAATGTTTGCGCATGGCGCAGAAAAATCCTTATCGCGCGGGTGTGCCGTTCATCTGGTGCTCGAATAATTTAATGGCTGCGCTCGCCACGCAATGTTTGCTCTACGAACGCATGACCGGCGACGGGAGCTATCGAGAATTCGCCAGCAAACAACGTGACTGGTTGCTCGGCAGAAATCCGTGGGGCACTTCCATGTTCACCGAAATTGGCAGCGTATTTCCGCGCGACGTTCATTTAATGGGAATCAAACTTTTAAAACGCACGGTTCGCGGCGGCTTGGTGGACGGGCCGGTTTATGAAAGAATTTTCAAAAGCCTCAAAGGTGTGAGCATCACTGAGCCTGATCCGTTCGCGCCTTTCCAGGATGAACGCGCCGTCTATCACGATGACATCAAGGATTATTCCAGCAACGAACCGACCATGGATGGAACTGCCTCAGCAATTTTATTGGGGGCTTTGTTGAATTGAACGCGATCCGTATCCAAAATTCGATTGCTTACGGTTCGTACGCTTAGGAATTAATCCAGAGCCTTTAAATCTTCCCTTGTGCTTTTCTCCCACGATATGCCACAAGGAAATAAATCAGCACAACTGCCATTGCTGCGGACAGCGTGCCCCAAAAGAGCGGCCATTTTGTACCAGGCCCGCCTGTGCAAGCGCTGAACCACCAACCCGTCCCCAAATAGCCAAGGAGATTGCCAATGCCACCGTTCATGAGCGACATCAAGGCTTGCCCGCGCGCTCGCCAGGCGCTTTCCACGCGTTGATCCAAATAAATTTGCGCGGTGATAAAAACCAGCGTGTAGGAAGCGCCGTGCAACAGCACGCCCAGCAAAAGCCATGATTGAGTATCGAGTGCGCTAAAGGCAAATCGTGCGACACCAAAGCCGAGGCCACAGGCAAAAATCCATTTCAAGCGCCATTTCAGAAGCAGCAAGCCGAGGCTAAACATCGCGATCATTTCCGTGACCTGACCGAGCGTCATCCACGCGCTGGTATGTCGCAGGCCGAGTTCACGCAAATGGACCGGCGCGTACGGATAAAAAGCCGCCATCGGAATACTGAACAGCACAAGCATAATGAACACGACGCGATGATCAGGATTTTTTAACAGCGTCAATGCATCCAATCCGAAACGTTCCGACCACGTGAGAGCGGCCACAGATTTCGGCGTCTCAACTTGCGGCAGGAAAAATGTAAAAGCGCAAACCATCAGCCAGATAAAAGCCGCGCTATAAAATGCAAGCGTGGACGAATCCGCATTCAACAAGCTCACCACCAAACAACCCGCCATCCATCCCAGCGTCGCCATCGCGCGAATCGGGCCAAATTCCTGCCGCGCATCGGCCAGTCGCGCGAAAACAATGGTCGATGCAATGCTCCACGTCGGCGATGTGCAAAACGCGAGGAGTTGAATCAGGGCGAGAACAAGCCACGCGTTTGCGTGCAGTTGAATTGCCATGGCGACGAGCGTCATTGCCAAAGCGGTTGCAAACGAGAGACCGCGCAAAACTTTGACCGGCGACGCATGGCGGTCAGCCATCGCGCCGAAGATGAGCGGCGAAATAAATGCGGCGAGCGCCGATGCCGCGAACGCAAAAGGTCGGACGACGTGCAATCCGTGGGCGTCGAGGACATTGCTGAGCGGAACAAACCACATGCCGAGCGCGGCTCCCTGCAAAAAAAAGAGCGCGACCAGTTCCACATATTCCGTCATTGGAATTTTTCTCGACACGAAGGTGTAATTTAGAAGAAGTCGTTTTAAACGCGACCTTCTTCTGAGAGCACGGCGGCAAACCGTTCGTAAATCACATCGCGCGCTTCAGCAAAATCGCAGAAACATTCGGGGCCGGATTTTCCCGGTGTGTAGTGGAAAATGATGCGATGTTCTCCAACTCGAATTCGATAGAAGCCGGAGAGATCGCGTTGCAGGGATTTAATGTCTCCTTTTCCTTTGGAGAGTAATTTGAGTTCAGCGCGGACGCGGCGTTTGGCATCCGGCGACAAACTTTGAACCCATCCAGTGACTTGATCAGAGGCCGAAATTTTCATCGTCCAGATCAAGCACCTTGTATTTGAGTTTGCCCGCTTTGGAGAGATTGATCCATTTCATCGCTTCGGGGTTGGCGAGAATTTCCATCGTCTCCAGCAATCCTTCAAACCGCGCGCGCGGAATATAAAATCCTTCCACGACATTGTGCCGCGAGATGCCGACGATATTGGCCGCCCGCACAATTTTCGGCAGATTGGCCTGCGCCTCGGTGACGGAGACTGTAGATTTCATTGGAGATATACGTAACCGGTTTTGTTGTATCGGTCAATGTCAGTAAGTGTGGGTAAGTCGGGTTCTGTGGCCTTGCAAATGTAACGCCGCGCTATTAATTTTTCACCATGACCACGACGGTGAATGCCATTTATGAAGCGGGGAAACTTGTTCTGCCCGGGCCGCTGTCATTGCCTGAAAAATCCCGCGTGCGCGTGACCATCGAAACCACCGATGCTGAACGTGACGCGTGGCTGAAACATTCCGAAGATTCTTTGATAAAGGTTTGGGACAACGCTGCGGATGACGTTTTCAATGAATTGCTCTCGAAATGAAGTGGTTCTTCTGCCGATTCCCTTCACGGATTTGACCAGCCGCAAAGTTCGTCCGGCAATTGTGATTGGCCGCAACGGCGCAGACCTTTTTCTGGTTCCGATTTCTTCTCAACTTTCCAACACAGACTTTCCATTAAAAGAATGGCGCGCGGCAGGCTTGAATGTTCCGTGCGGCGTCAAAGCTCAAATTGCCACGGTGGAAGAACGGTTGGTTGTGAAAAAAGTTGGAGTGTTGGATGCGACTGACTTACGTGTGTTAAATGATCAATTGCGAACTTGGCTGCAATTGTGATTTGTCGGTATGGAAATTCTGAATCTTTCCAAACGGGTTCTCAAAATCAACGTCCGCGAAATGCAGTTTCAAACCGCGTGAACTAGAATACATTAGCGATCAATAAACTATGCGAATTTTATTACTGCTTTTTTTTGCAATTACTTTCCACGCACTCGCAGTCGAAACGCCGCTGCCGGAGTCCGTCGAACCACAATTCAAACATTTAACACAAATATTGAATCCGAGGGTTTGGAAATTCACAGCGCCGCCGGATCCTTCGACGAATGGTTATTGGATGATCAGCATGTTTTTAAAACAGCAAATTAATAACAGCAATGTAGTTGAACTCAACTCCGGCGGCACTGGTGGAACGGATGCAAAGGTTTTCTGGATCTACTATTTGCCGTATGAAAAATGGCGAATAATCGCAACGGATCGATCTGGCGGTCGCGCCACTGGTATGGGTGATGCAGAGTGGCGGGTTCCTAAACAATGGAGTGACATCCAAGCGAGTGTCACCTACCAACAACGAGCAAACAGTGGCTATACGCGGAAACGATTTCACACCACTGAAACTCTCGAAACTCGTTTGGTTAATGGAGAAGTATTTCTTGGCGAACGAACTTATGAAGACAAGGAAACAGGATTCAAAGCCAAGACTTGGGTTGGCTATCGCTTTCACTGGCATGAAATAATCCCGCCTGTCGCAAGTGAGTTTATCAAAAGTCTTGGGATTGATGAGACGAGTCTCCTTTTTCGTTCCTCTCTTAGCTCGTTTCCATTGGCGCAAAAGGATGCGTGGACTGCTTCAAACGTAACCTCGCCTGAAGAGATGGAATGGTATCGAACGAAATTTTCTGAAGCTTACGAAAAAGAGAATCCCGGAAGAGTTTTGCGCTATGGATTCAGCGGTGGAGATTTAACAGAAGTGCGGCTTGCCACAAGTTGGGGCAACCATAAAAATCAAAAAGAATTCCTCGATAAAGCCTTTGCGGATTTCAAGCGGCTCGGGGGCAAAAGGGACGACAAGGGGCATTGGATGTTAAATGACGAACGACTCTCAGTTCGCTACGAGGCATTGTGTTCACCAGAAGAAAACTTTTTCGCAACAATACAGATCAGGCCTACCCCATGAAGTAGTTATCGGTTTCCAATTTTTACATTCCCTTTGCATCCCAAACCTTCTCGGCAAAATTTGCGGATTGCCTGAGTGGCAAATTCGCAATTATAGCCAGCCGCGCTTTACAAATTCATCGGCCAACATTCGCGGCGAAACGATGGTCACTCCTTGAATCTTTTTTCCGTAAAGTTTTCCGAAATCCTTTTCATCACCCGTCAGAAGAAGCGTCGCTTTTCCGGCAATCGCACCGGCCAAAATTGGAACGTCTTTGGATTTCAATTCAACTTCAAGTTCGCCAACAAGAACCCCAACTACCTCGCAATTCTTAATGATCGAATCCAGCTCGCGGACTTGTGCGGGAAATTTTAATTCAAAATTCCGGCGCGCTTCGGTGACGGCGTAATCGTTCGTCAAACATTCGGCGTGTTCAAAAATGATTTCTAAAAAAGCGCGCATCCGACTTTGCGGAAGCGCGCCTGAGAAAAGAATATTGGCGTCGAGAAAGACTCTCACTTTTTCTTTTTCAACGGATAATTCGCCAACGCTTGCTCGTTGTTGCGATCAAATTCGGACAGGCGGGCTTCGGAATAAATTTCGACCAAACCTTCTTGTTCGACTTTGCTGGGGGGAAGAACGCCAACCAACATTTCCTCTTCGCGCTGGCGTGCGAGAAACTTCAGATAATGCAGCACTTCGCGCAGCACCGGTTCGGGCTGC